>JAEEQA010000065.1 GCA_016285085.1 Bacteroidales bacterium | reverse complement strand
GGGATCTTTTTGCTGTAATCGCCCTTGCAGGTGAACAGCACGCGGACCTCCCGAAACCCATCGTGAACCAACTCATAGTGCGAGTAGGTGTTCACGCTGTTCGTCCCTATCAGAAGCAGTTTTTTATTGTTCACATCCGGCTCCATCGTTTATTTTTTTTTACAAATATTGATAATCCAGAAAATAAGGAAAGCTAAAAATATTGATTGCGTGATGCTTACAAAAACAAAACCAAGTCGGATGTCCCCGATGACGCCGCCGGCCGCGATGGACAAAAGGAACAGCGTATGTCCGACAATGTTGATGAGGAAAGCGGCTTTCTGCCGGTTGACCACAATCGGAATCTGGGAAACGGGCGAGGTGACGAAGTTAAGGAACACCCACGGGGCGAGCAGACGGCCGTATTCGCCCGCCACTCTCCAGTTTTCGCCCAGAAACCATGCAAACAATTCGGGACCGAAGAACACGACGACCAAGAACATCGGCAGGCTGATAGCCGCCAACCCCAGCACCACCTTCTTGACCAGTTTCTGCAAATCGCCGCCGCTTTGGTAGCACGATGCCGCCTTTTGGTAAAACACCTGTCCCACCGCCGAAGCGATCATTGACAACGGGCCGAACAGCAGCCGGATGGTTTTGGAATGCTGCCCCACCTGCGCCTGCGTGAAGAAATGCGACAGAAGGAAGACCGTGCCGCTGTTGCGCAAAACATCGCTGAAAGCATGCAAAGAGTTGATTTTCGGAAAATCCTGATACTCAACGGCCACTGCCTTGATTTCGGACTTGCTGACCTCTTTCACCAATCCCCTGTCTTTTTTCAAAAAGCTGAAAAGCAGCGGGAACAACGCAAAGAACTGTCCGATAATTTGCGACAAAATCAGTCCGGAGGGACGCATGCCGGCGTACCCCATCCCGATGGAGGCCCCCGAAACAGTCACACTCTGCGTGGTTTTGGAGTAGGTGACGTTCTTGAACCGTTTCTTGCGGGAGTTCCAGTAGTTGAAAGTCTGGAACCAGCCGACGGAAAGCACCGACACGGGCACCAGATACAGGTATGATGAAACATCTTGATTTTCAAGAATGTTGCAGATCTGCGAATTGAAAATCCACACCACAAGGAAAGAAACCGCGCTCACTGCCAGCGAAATCAGGAGGGACAGGGCAATGACATTCACCGCCTTTTTATCCTTTTCAGGAAGCATCACTGCCATTTCGTAACGGCCTGTCGCAATGATGGAAAAGAGGTTGGCGATGGAGAGATAGACCGCCAGCACAGCAAAATCCTCCGGGGAGTATATGCGGGCAATGACCGGCTCGATGAGGAACGGGATGGCCTGCGCGATGACATTCCCCGAAAATATCGTAAGGACATTTTTCAAAAACTCGGAGCGCCCGATACCGCTGACTTTTTCACGCAGACTCATTCAATCTCCTTATTTTCAATGTTTTCAACAAGAGCACTCCTCTCCTTTCTTACAAAAGGGAACGGCAAATCCTTGACAGAAGCAAGGAGGAAGACCAGAAGGATGGCGAGTTTTGTGCAAAGTACGGGATGGTTGGTGAGTGCGGCGACCGCAAAAGCGGTGAGCAACATGGCCGTGCGGCGGGCGTTCTCGTTGCTCCTGATCCATTTAAGCACACGAATCAAAGGCTGAAGGTAAAGGGAAAGGTACATGAGAAGTCCAAAAATCCCGTAACGCCACAGCATGAGGATGTATTCGTTTTCGGCAAAAAGCTTGTTCTCGTAAAAGAAGTTCTTGTCGGGGCCGTAGCCGAACAACGGGTGTTCGGTCCACATGGAGAGCAGGTAGCTCCACATCCGTTTCCGTTCCTCCCAGGAATGGCTTGCCAAGGCGCTGCCGTCAAGCAATGAAAGAGAATAATTCATGGAACGTACGGGCAGCGGAATATGCAGCCAAAGCGCAATTTCGGCAAAGTTCAGTACGAAGGCGGAATAGCCGACGATGGCCACCACCTGGGGAATCACCCGGCGCAGCGGGATTCCGGCGAAAAGGTAGTTGCAAAGCAGCACCACCGCACAAGCCACCATCCCCGTGCGCGACTGGCAGCAGAGGAAACAGGTCATGGCGATGAAGAAAAAGAGGACAGTCAGTTTCTTCCACTCCCTACGCGGGGCATAGAGAATCATGAAGAAAAGGAAGAGCAGGGCGTTGTTGTTCGGGTTGCCCATCACGCCCAAGGCCCGACGGGTGCATGGACGTCCGCTGGAATCGTAGCCGAAATACTTCAACTGAATGTTGTTGTCGCCGCAATACGACGGCATAATGTGTGTATTGAAATCGAACACATTGAAATAGTGCAGGATATTGAAACACACCAACCCGATAAAGCAGATATTGAACACCATGGACAAATCCATCTCCGGATTCATCTCTGCAAAGAAAATATAGAAAAGGAACAATTTCAGGATGGCGTAAATCTCGAAGTAACTGTTCGTTACGGCAAAAAGTCCATTCACAAGAATCGTAACAAACAGATAGAGTGCAATGACAGAAAAGGCGGCCAGCACTTTCAGGTGCTTGCGCCACCACCCGTTTTTGAGGATGACCAATGTCACCAGAACGAGCAGGAAATCACTGGCGCTGAAGCGGAAGGAAAAACCGGCGACAGGTATGAAGGGTGAAAAGAGCAGCACGGGGAAGAAAAGGAGATACAGCATCTTTTCCATACTGACACAACAGTTCATGCCTCTGCCTGCCATAGCACATGCCGGCCTTGGCTCCTCGATGGTTTGTGGCATTACCATATAGCCTACAATGGCGCTTAAAAAAATGTAATGTATCCACAGATGGGATGCCGAACTCGGGGCGAAGAGCAGGAATACGTAGGTCGGAATCAGAAACCAGAATTCATTCCGGCCCTTTGTTTTGGCCATCCGGCGCATCAGATAGAACAAAAGCAGAAGATATCCGACGAAGAAAAATATTCCGGAAGTAATCAAGAAATCAAGAAGATAGGCGTGTGTATTGGTGACTTTTTCAAACAGGGTGTAGTTGTCGAGTGCGGTGAAGTAGTAGCGGTCGCCGCCCAGGCCGAAGCCGAGCCCGTAGGAGTCGAACAGGGAGGCGAAGGAATAGAGATACAGGTTCTCGCGTGTGCTTACCGAAAGGTCGGCGAAAAAGAGAAGCCACACCGCACCAGCAACAAGGCACAGCGCACCGGCGATGCCGAAGAAAACCTTGTGACGGAAGATGAATCCCCGCTGCAGGAAAGCACAGAAAATGAGGATGGCGATGAGGGAGGTGCGACAACGGGTCAACACGAGGCACGCCACACACAATCCCAAAAACAGCCAGTCCGCCCAGCGTTTACGGTCTTTTATGAAGTGTATCCGATATGCCATCAAATAGCAGAAACACAAGGCGATAACGATGGCGAAGTCATTCTTGTTATGGTAAAAACCTGTGGGAAAGATTTGGTTGTGCTCGGCCACAATCATCACTTTCTCAGGAAGATACATATTCGACATGGGAAGGTGCCAGTTCGTCACCACCTCGGTCACAGCCAGCCCTAACGATACAGCCAAATTGATGCCGCAGAACCAATATAGGATGCGAAGGCAGTCGCGAGGCGCGATGCAGAACAGCCACAAAGCCGACAAAACCATCGGAAGGATGAACAGGAAGTTTGCAATGTCAGGCAGGGTGAAGCCCCGTCCATAGCACAATGTAACAAACAGTGTGTAAACAATATAGGTGAAAAAGAAAGAGATAATTACATAGAAAGCGGAATCCAGTCTCACACGCTCCGAAAACAAGAGGCAGCATAAAACCACGGGCACGCACAACCGGATGAGCGTAATATGGGGGAACAGAGTCAGGGTGTTGGTGAACGCGCCCACACACAAAATGACAAAGGCAATCTTTTGGTACAGGCTCAGTTCTTTCATTATTGGATAGGACTGGTTTTATGAAAACGGCTACGGATTTCCTCAAAAATGCAAACGCCAGTGAAGGAGAGAATTGCAGAAATCAAAAACACTAATATCGTGGTTTTCAGCAAGTCAGGTGGATAGACGGGTGTCGTTGGCTTCGTGGGCATCGTGAGCACATCAAAACAAAAGTAGGTGCTGTCGATATTGTAGAGATTACCGTAGTCGTGCTCGCGCACAGGATCATGCGGCACGAAGTCCACCTGATGGTGGTAGTAGTCCCACGGAATCTGTTCGCTGAAACCGATTCTTTCCATTTGGACGGAATAGAGCGATTGGGTGGCGAAATCCAGCTGGCACAGGAATCTGTTGGCCAGTGCGTTTGCGGCATCGGCTCTTTCGGAACGGATGGTGATGACCAGCGTGTGGCGCGGCGTCTCGTGGCATCGGACGCGGCGGTCGTAGTTATTTTCGCTTAGAACCCCACTCAACTTGGAGTCTATCAGCATCTGCCGGAACTCTCGGCTGTGCACAATCCGCTGCACCTGATAGCATGGATTGAGCGGAAGCATTTCCGCTTCCTTTTTCATTACCAATGGGTATATCTCGGCCTCCGATTCGTATAGCGGCGTCTCGAACTTGCAGAAAGCCACCGCCATTGCCACGGGAATGCCGACCAAGGCCAACAGCACCCATTTGTATTTTACGAGAATCTTCCAGAAGTATTGGTAATATCGCATGGTTAGGATTTTAGGAAAGAGGAATTAGGAATTAGTAGAGACGTAGTGCACCGCGTCTCTACAGTTTTCATTTTTTCCGTTTCATTGTCAGTTTGCCGACGGTGCGGCCTTGGTTGATGTTGGAGACCACGCGCACACGTCCGATCAAGGTGTCGTTCTCATGGTGGGTGTGGCCGCCGATGATGAGGTCGATGTCCTGCACATGGCGGGCGAGGAGGGTGTCGCACATCGGACGGTCGGGAGCCACATCGTCGGGACCGAAGCCGAGATGCGAGAGGCAGACAATCATGTCGCAATGCTGTTCCTTCAGTTCCTTTACCACCTTGCGGGAGGCTTCCACCGCGTCGATGTAGTGGATGGTGTCCATGATGTGCTCGGTGGCGAGCAGTCCGTCAAGTTGCAGCACCACACCGAATACGCCCATTTTCAGTCCGTTGCGCTCAATGATGGTGTAGGGCCTTATCTGTGCCGCAAGGTCGGGATTGTCGATGGTGTAGTTGCAGCAAACCACCGGGAATTTGGCCGTCTTCAACCGTTCCGCCAGATGATGTGTGCCTTCGTCGAACTCGTGGTTACCGAGGGTGACCGCATCGTAGCCCATCCGGTTCATAAAGTCGATTTCGGGATAGCCCTCGAACAGGTTGTAGTAGGGCGTTCCCTGCGAAAAGTCACCGGCGTCGAACAGGAAGACGGGAGCGTCCCCCTTGCGTTCCTGCTCCACGAACTCCATCCTACGGAGCACGCCGCCACGCATCGAACCGTTCTTTTCCTTGTACGGCTCCAGCTGGCTGTGCGTGTCGTTGGTGTGCAGGATCACCACCTCCTGCGGCTTCTGGCAAGCGGCGAGGAACACCAGACATACAATGACAACGTTCAATATTTTTTTCATAATAACCGTATGTAGAGACGTGGTGCACCGCGTCTCTACAGAAAAATATTATCGAATCTTATTGATGATTTCGTCGATGGCGACGCGGTACTGTTGCATGCTGTCGCGTTCGCGGATGGTGACGGTGTTGTCCTCCATCGTCTGGTTGTCGATGGTGATGCAGTAGGGCGTGCCGATGGCGTCCTGACGGCGGTAGCGGCGACCGATGGCGTCCTTCTCGTCGTACTGGCAGAGGTAGTGCGGTTTCAGGATGTCCATGATTTCGCGGGCCTTTTCGGGCATGCCGTCTTTCTTGACCAGCGGCAGCACCGCGGCCTTGACGGGGGCAAGCTGGGCGGGCAGGCGCAGCACCACACGGGTGGAGCCGTCCTCCAGCGTCTCTTCGCAGTAAGCGTTGCTGAACACGGCGAGGAACATGCGGTCCACACCGATGGAGGTCTCGACCACGTACGGCACATAGCTTTCGTTGGTCTCGGGGTCGAAGTAGCGCAACTTCTTGCCGGAGAACTCCTCGTGGCGGCTGAGGTCGTAGTTGGTGCGGGAGTGGATGCCTTCCAGCTCCTTGAAACCGAAGGGGAACTTGAACTCGATGTCGGTGGCGGCGTTGGCGTAGTGGGCCAGCTTCTCGTGGTCGTGGAAACGGTAGTTTTCCGGATCGATGCCGAGCGACTTGTGCCACTCGATACGTTCTTTCTTCCAGTACTCGAACCATTTGAGTTCCTCACCCGGGCGGACGAAGAACTGCATCTCCATCTGCTCGAACTCGCGCATACGGAAGATGAACTGGCGGGCCACGATTTCGTTACGGAAGGCCTTGCCGATCTGGGCGATGCCAAACGGAATCTTCATGCGGCCGGTTTTCTGGACGTTGAGGAAGTTGACGAAGATGCCCTGCGCCGTTTCGGGACGGAGGTAGATGGTGTCGGCACCTTCGGCCACGGAACCCATCTGCGTAGAGAACATCAGGTTGAACTGGCGCACGTCGGTCCAGTTGCGGGTTCCCGAGATGGGGCACGCGATTTCGAGGTCCAGGATCAGCTGCTTCAAGCCGGCGAGGTCGTTGTTCTGCATCAGCTCCGCATACTTGGCAGTGATGTCGTCGATCTTCTTCTGGTTCTCCACCACACGGGGGTTGGTCTGGCGGAACAGCGCCTCATCGAAGTTCTCAAAGCGTTTTTTCGCTTTCTCCACCTCCTTGTTGATCTTATCCTCAATCTTTTGGATATGATCCTCGATAAGCACATCGGCGCGGTAGCGTTTTTTGGAGTCCTTGTTGTCGATGAGCGGGTCGTTGAATGCGTCCACGTGGCCGGATGCCTTCCAGATGGTGGGGTGCATGAAGATGGCGCTGTCGATGCCCACGATGTTCTCGTGATACTGCACCATCGCTTTCCACCAATACTGCTTGATATTGTTCTTCAGCTCTACGCCGTACTGGCCGTAATCATAGACTGCGCTGAGGCCGTCGTAGATTTCGCTGGAGGGGAAAATGAAACCATACTCTTTGGCATGGGAGATAATTGCTTTGAAAAGGTCTTCGTTGTTTGCCATATCTATTTAATGTTCAATTAATTATACAAATTCTAAGAACGGGTGCAAATTTACGACTTTTTTCGTGCTAAATTTTTGAAAATCACTTCTTTTTATGATTTTTCCGTTCTTTCTTCGCTTTCCGCTCGGCATTGCGCTTCTCATACCGTTCGTGCGCTTTTTCGATGGTTTCGTCATCGAACTTGATTTTGCCGATTTTGTGCGTCAGTCCGCTGATGGTGCCGGCCCGTTTGTTGAGGTATGAGGTCGGCTTGGTGGGATTCCGTTTCAGCGGGTTGGGGTAGCAGGCGGTGATGAGTGCCGACTGCCTCAGATTCAAGTTCTTGGCGGAGGTATGGAAGTAATGCTGGGCGGCGGCTTCGGCGCCGTAAACACCCTCGCCCATCTCAATCACGTTGAGATAGACCTCCATGATCCGTTCCTTGTTCCAGATGTGTTCGATGAGGAAGGTGAAATAGACCTCGCAGCCCTTGCGAACCCAAGAGGATTTGGGCCACAGGAACACGTTCTTGGCGGTTTGTTGGGAAATGGTGCTCGCCCCGCGCCGGCGCCGCCCCGACTCCCGTTCCTGAATGGCACGGTCGATGGCAATCCAGTCGAAGCCGTTGTGCCCGAGGAAGTTGTTGTCTTCGGAGGCAATGGCGCACTTCACCATGTTGGGGGAAATCTCCTCCAAATCCTTCCACTCTTTTTCGATGGGAGCACCGATGGTCACTTTCCGGATGACCATCAACGGTGTGATAGGCGGATTCACCCAACGGTATAGAATCGTCAGCAGGATGCTGGCAATAAAAAGAAAAAGCAACGCTTTTCCGATGAAAACGAACAGTTTCCCGAAAAAACCGCGTTGCTTTTTCGACTTTCCGGCAGTTTTGCCCTTTGTTTTTCCTTTAGCCATACAAATACCCACTTCTTTGTGGGTTCAGACAAAGAATTAACGAGGAAAACCTGCCAATATTGCTTTGCCTTGCGGCGATTATTTGTTCTTGAGGAGGTCTCTGATTTCGGTGAGGAGAACTTCTTCCTTGGTCGGTTCCGGTTCCGGAGCGGGAGCGGCAGCCTCCTCTTCGGCTTTCTTCTTGGAGGTCAAATCCTTCATCTTGTTGATGCCTCTGATCACGAAGAAGATGGACAGGGCGATGATGAGGAAGTCGAACAACACCTGGATGAAGTTGCCGTAGTTGAGGGTGAGGGCGGGGGTGATGACCTCGCCGTTCTCCATCACGGCCTCTTTCAGCACCACGTTCCAGTCGGTGAAGTTGACACCGCCGACCAGCAGACCGATGGGGGGCATGATGATGTCGCTCACGAGGGAGGTGACGATTTTTCCGAATGCGCCGCCGATGATGATACCGACTGCCATGTCAATCATGTTGCCTTTCACGGCAAAATCTCTGAATTCTTGTAAAAATTTCGACATAATTATTGGGTTTTAAAATCAAGTTGCAAAAGTAATCAAATTATTCTGAGGAGAAACCGCATTCACGGATTCTCCCCAAAATAACTTTCCAATTTCAACTTTCAACTTTTAACTTTCAATTTTTAACTTTCAACTTTTAACTTTTAACTCCCCTACTACCAAGCGAAGAGCGGGCGGTTCTGCATCATCTCGTTCACCTGGCCGCGGGTCTTGGCGATGAGGGCTTCGTTGGTCGGATCGCTGAGGACAGCGTCGATCATGTCAACGATGACGCCCATCTCGTTCTCTTTGAGACCGCGGGTGGTGATGGCGGGCGTGCCGATACGCAAACCGCTGGTCTTGAAGGCGCTGCGGCTGTCGAACGGAACCATGTTCTTGTTGACGGTGATGTCGGCGGACACGAGGGCGTTCTCGGCTTCCTTACCGGTGAGTTCGGGGAACTTGGTGCGGAGGTCGATGAGCATCAGGTGGTTGTCGGTACCGTTGCTGATCACTTTGTAACCCTTGTTGATGAAGGCTTCGCACATGGTCTTGGCGTTCTTCATCAGCTGCTGGATGTACTGGTCGTAGCTGTCGGTGAGGGCTTCGCCGAGGGCGACGGCCTTGGCGGCGATGACGTGTTCCAGCGGGCCGCCCTGTGTGCCGGGGAATACGGCGCTGTCGAGCAGGGCGCTCATTTTCTTGATCTCGCCCTTCGGGGTGGTCTTGCCCCACGGGTTGTCGAAATCCTGGCCCATCAGGATGAGGCCGCCACGGGGTCCGCGGAGGGTCTTGTGGGTGGTGGTGGTCACGATGTGGCAGTATTTGACGGCGTTGTTCAGGTATCCCTTGGCAATCAGACCGCTGGGGTGGCTGATGTCGCCCATGAGGATGGCACCGATCTTGTCGGCAATCTGGCGCATGCGATCCCAATCCCAGTCACGGCTATAAGCCGAACCACCGCCGATGATGAGTTTCGGACGGAACTCGAGGGCTTTCTTCTCCATGTCGTCGTAATCGACCATGCCGGTCTCTTCTTTCACCTGGTAGCCAACCACTTTGTAGTTGATGCCGCTGAAGTTTACCGGGCTGCCGTGGCTGAGGTGACCGCCGTGGTTGAGGTCCATGCCCATGAAGGTGTCGCCGCTGTTGAGGCAGGCGAGGAAGACAGCCATGTTGGCCTGTGCACCGCTGTGGGGCTGCACGTTGGCCCAGCAAGCGCCGTAGAGTTCTTTGGCGCGCTCGATGGCGATGGTTTCGCTCTGGTCAACAATCTGGCAGCCGCCGTAGTAGCGCTTGCCCGGATAACCTTCGGCATACTTGTTGGTCATCACGCTGCCCATGGCTTCCATCACCTGGTCGCTGACGAAGTTCTCAGAGGCAATCAGCTCGATGCCCTTGGTCTGACGCTCACGCTCTTTGCGAATGAGGTCAAAAATCTCGTTATCTCTCTGCATATCTGTTTGTTGTTTAATTATTTTATAACGATAATATTTTGCAAAAATACAAATAAAAATGAAAAAATGAAAATGAAAAAATGAAAATTGGTTTTTTATGCGTATTTTTGCACCCCGAAATGAAAAAGATTGTTCTCGTCATACTCACCCTTATTGCACTACCGTCCAACAGTATTGCGCAACTTGTCCCATTGGTTTCCAAAGAAAGCAATGTTCTCTCGCTCGACATCAACCGTATCTATGACTACAATCAGTACGAGAAGTCGCGCTGGGGGCTGGGGCTGCAATATGACATCGCCCTCGGCGGCGAGCGTTTCAGCACCCTGTCGCTGAGTGGCTATGGTGCCTACGGATATGAGGACCAACGCTTCAAATGGGGGCTCATGGCCGGCCTGCAGAGCAAACTCAAGCACAAGTCACTCTTTTACGTGCGTTTTTTTCACGACCTCACACCCGAGGCCTCGCGCTACCTCAACACCTACCAACTTCTTAACTTCACCTCTACAGGTTCCTTCATGACACGCCTTTTCAGCGATACCTATCGACTCACTTTTGGCTTTTCGCGCCAAGCTACCGCCAAACGCACAGATGGTTTTGAACTGCGTCTCTCCAGAGAACGGCCTCTGCATTATGCGACCTCACTAATTTACCCTTCGAGTTATTCCGATTTGAAAAACATTCACCATACTGACTTTATCGAAGGACGCCTTTTCGTGTCCCATACTTCCGGTCTGCGCGGAGAACTTCTTGCGGGTACCCATGGAAAGTTCTCACACTTTTACCAAAACATGCAGCCGTTCCTCCGGCTGCTGCTACAATACGACAAAGAGATTATTTTCTCCACTTTCAAACTCGACTTTTTCGCCCAAGGAGGTTTCGCCAACAACGACGCCCCCTACAGTCGCCTCTTCGACCTCGGAGGTACCTGGGGCAGCCCCATCGCCTTACAGCGCTCGCTCCTAACCGCTCGCCCCAATGAGTTCGTTGCCAACCTATTCACACTCATTAACCTTAAACTTACTACCCAAGAACCACTCTTTCGGTTCAATAGCGAGTTCCTCGCCATTGGCACCGCCCCCTCACCCTTCCTGCTATGCAACGCCGCTTGGGGAAAACTGCGTGACGGTGTAGTATCCTATGTCCCCGACAAAGGCATCGCCGAAGTGGGCGCCGGCGTAGACGGACTTCTTGTTTGGGGCGCTGTGAAATGGGGTGGTGCTGTGGTCTACCGCCTCACCCCCTCTTCCGCCGCTTATCACTACTCCGACACCAAGGATAACCTCGTCTTCCTCTTCACCGCGCAACTGGACATATAAAAAATAATACAATAAAACTGACATTGGCCCGTTATACCGACAACACGACCGCGGCAGCCTTTCAATAACCTATAACCTATAACCTATAACCAATTTAAACTTTAAACTTTAAACCTTAAACTTTAAACTTTAAACTTTATATATGAAATGCCGCGTCAGCCTTTCAATAACCTATAACCTATAACCTATAACCTATAACCAATTTAAACTTTAAACTTTAAACTTTAAACTTTATATGAAAAGACTCCTTTTTAGCTTGTTGTTGTTCCTCGGAACGACTGGGATTACCGAGGCACAATCGTATAAGATAGTTTTCAAACTCGATGGTGCCACCGACTCTGTGCTCTATATCGGCCGTCATTTCCGTGACCAGTTCCAGATTCAAGACTCTGCCCGTCGCGCCAAAGATGGAAGCTACACCTTCCAGGGAAAGAAGAAATGGAACCGCGGCATCTACGCCCTTGTGCAACAAAACCGCGAGAAGTCTCTGGGCGACTTCGCCATCGACGATAGCCAGCAGTTTACCATCTCCGCCGATGCCAAACTCACCCCCTCCACAGTGAAAGTCAAGGGAAGCGATGCCAACAGCCAGATGTTTAGTTATATCGCAACATGGAACGATGCAAAGCAGCGGAGAAACGAAATCAACAATCGCAAGAAAGATGCAGCCACCAAAGAACAGGCAGAGAAAGAAGAAAAGGCTCTGATTGACGAGATGGATGCCTATAACAAGACTGCCCTCCACCCTAAAAAATCCGTCCTCTTCTTCGACCTCGTCAATCTCTTTGAGGATGCCGATGTGCCCGACAGTATCCAGGACAAAGCCACCTATTTCCGTGCCCACTATTGGGATTGTCTCTTCAGTCCTGAGAACCGCAAGAAATGGAAGACCGAAGAGCTGATTTACACCCCCGACCTCTACAAAAAAATGAACTATTTCTTCTACGGCATGCTTTACTATGCCGACAGCGATACCATCAAAGCCGAAATCGACCGTCTCGCCACTCGCATCGGCGACGACACCCTCCTGCTGCGCTATCTCTTCGACCATATCGAACCTCGCTACTATCGCTCCACTCGAAATATCGGCTGGGATGCCGTTTGGTGCCATCTCGCAGGAAACTACTACCTCAAAGGCCGCTGTCCTTGGGCCACTGAAGGTACCTTGCACAATATGCGCTACAACTACAACCGTATACGTCAGAGCCTCATCGGTGCCCACGGACAAGAACTTTGGATGGCCGACACCAACCAGTCTTCCAATCCTGAAGACTGGATCAGCAGCCACCGATTCCCACAGAAATATGTCATCCTATGGTTCTGGGACCCCGACTGCCACCATTGTCAGGAGCAGAGTGCCGAGCTCAAAGTCCTCTACGACTCCCTCCTCACCACGCCCAACCGCCCCTTTGAAGTTTATGCCGTCGGCTATGAGAGCGACATCGCAAAGTGGAAGAAATATGTTAAAGACCATAACTTCCGCTGGGTCAACGTCGGAGGCCCCAATGTCAACATCGACTACCAAGAGGCCTACAATATCCACGGCGCCCCCACTATGATTATCCTCAACGAAAAGCGCGACATCATCATGAACAAGGTGCTGCCCATCAAGGGCCTCCTACGCTTCCTCGAAGAATACGAAAAGAAAAATAAGAAATAAAGGTTATTGGTTATTGGTTATTGGTTATTGACGCTACGCAGTCGAAATGGCAACAACGTAATGCGGCAGCCCTCGATAACCAATAACCCATAACCACTAAACATTAACAATGGATTTGATTAACATACTGCCCGACAGCGTGGCCAACCAGATTGCGGCCGGCGAGGTGGTCGACCGTCCCGCCAGTGCTGTGAAAGAGCTGCTGGAGAATGCTATGGATGCCGGCGCCACCCAGATTGACCTCATCGTCAAAGACGCAGGCCGTACCCTTATACAGGTGGTCGACCATGG
>JAEEQA010000130.1 GCA_016285085.1 Bacteroidales bacterium | reverse complement strand
GACATGGAACAGGGCGGACATCAGCAAACTGCCGGAAAACTTCCGAAAATACCGTGAACTCGTTCCAAACAAGCCAACGCTTCTCGGCATCTACATGTGGGATTTCGGCGATCGAAAACCATTGGATCTCGGTTTCATGAAAGATCAGCTGGAAATCGCTTTGGCGTGGTGGAAGAACCGTGAAATAAACGGTTTGATCTTCCACTGCACGCCATTGGTGAACAAAGATCTACCCGCAGTCGAATACTGCCGCGAATGGATTGCGCAACACGCGAAAGAAACACGCTGAACTGCCAAAGCCAGTGCAAAGGCAAGACGACGCCTCCGCCACAGCTTCAGTATGTCAATATGCGCCTTTTTCGACGGCTTCTGCGTGTTCCTTCTGGATTTCAGGATCGAATGAAAGGACAGGCTCGATTGCCTTGCCTTGAATGCGGCGCACGATATAATTCCGCGTGATACGGTGCACAAGCGGGATTAGCGCAATGACGCCGATGAGGTTGGGAATGAGCATCAATCCATTGAAGGTATCGGAAATGTCCCATGCCAGGGAAGATGTCAAAAGAGCTCCTGAAATGATGAGCATGCAGAAGAAAACACGGTAGTATTTGACCGCCTTGAGACCGAAGAGATACTCCACGGCCTTGCTGCCGTAGTGGGACCATCCCAGAACGGTCGTGAAGGCGAAAAGGAACATCGCGATGGCCACGAACCAGCCGCCGGCGAAGCCGAAGACGCTGGAGAATGACTGGGCTACCAACACGGCGTCGTTCGTGCCGGGGACCATCGCGCCGGTTTGCAGGTCGATTTTTCCGGAAGTGAGAACCACCAGGGCGGTCATCGTGCAGATGACCATCGTGTCGGCGAAAACTTCGAATATGCCCCAAAGACCCTGCTTGACAGGTTCTTTGACATTCGAATTGGAATGCACCATCACGGATGAGCCCAATCCGGCCTCGTTCGAGAAGACGCCACGTTTGCAGCCTTGCGTAATAACGGTTGCGATCGCCGTTCCGGCGGCCCCGCCTGCGACGGCCTTGATGCCGAAGGCGAACTTGAAGATGGCCGAAATAGCGGCAGGAAGGGCACTCATATGGCAGATGCAAATAATCAGTGAACCGACAATGTAAAGCAACGCCATGAAGGGGACGACGCGTTCGGCCACCGTGGCCACGCGTTGCAGTCCGCCGATGATGACCAGAAAACCAATCACCACCAGCACAATGCCGAGAATGACGGCCACAAGAGTCACCTGCGAATCGCCGCTCCCCCATACGACGGGAGCGTGGACATTGGCGAAGAAAACGGTTTCCACATTTTTGACGATCTTGTTGACCTGCCCCATGTTGCCGATGCCGAAGGAGGCCAGGATGGTGAACAGCGCAAAGAAAATGCTCAGCACTTTTCCCAGCTGCTTGCAGCCACGGTAACCGCCAAGTCCTTCATTCAGATAATACATCGGCCCGCCGCTCCATTCTTTCTCTCCGTTTCTCCGACGATAATAGATGCCCAGCACATTTTCAGAATAATTGGTCATCATGCCGAGAAACGCCGCGACCCACATCCAGAATACGGCGCCAGGGCCTCCCAAGGCAATGGCCGCCGCCACACCGGCGATATTGCCTGTGCCAACCGTGGCCGCCAAGGCGGTACACAACGCCTGGAATTGCGTGACGGCGTTTTTATCGGACTTGTCATGGGAATCCTTTGCCAAAAGCTGCAGGAAAGTCTGCTGGCACCAATGTCTTAGATGGGTGATTTGGAAAAATCCGGTCGTGATGGTGGTGAGCAGTCCGGTGCCCAGCAGGAGCACCAGACCGATTTTAACCCAGATGAAGGTGTTGATGATGTCGTTGACGTTCGCAAGATTGGCTAGAAACGATTCCATTTTTCCGCTTTCTGATTGATGCCTGACCACAAAAAAAGCTGCCGGCCTCAGGCGGAGGCTTGGCAGCTCTGGAGAAAAAAGTCTGTTGACAATTTTTGTGCTCTTTCCTTTTGCCTGAGAGATTCAGCGGGTTGACGGATGTGCTGTTTCAACACACCACTCAAGACCGCCTTGCACCTTCGGCACCCCCGCACAGCGGGAGATTCTCCAGAGTCCCCTCGACCCGCAGACTGCCTGCGAGCTTCACCGGGATGATTGACCGGATGTTTAGAACATCCTATTTGTCAAATTAATATAATGAAGATAGTGCGTTTTGCAATTTTTCACAGGCAATAACCACATGGCTTTTTACTGAAACACTCATCCCAGTCGTTCCAAAGAAATGATCATCTGGAAAAAAACAGATTTTATGGTAAAGTAACTCTCGGTAAAAAACTAAAAATTCGATTTTTCTTGAAAATTTGGAGTTTCCATGAGCCTTTTAGATTACGAGTTTGATTCCGAATACGATCTGATGCTATCCGCCCATGGCAAAGGGACCGTGAAGGAAGGCGTTTTCCATACAAAGCTTAGCACAATCTACAGAAAATTCAAAAAGGAATACGCACGCGAGCCAAGGGATGTCTCCCTTCTTATCGAAGACACCTTCGCATGCGGATATGGCTATGGTTTCACGGAAATCGACACCGCCTTCCTTGAACAAATAAACACACTTGCG
>JAEEQA010000064.1 GCA_016285085.1 Bacteroidales bacterium | reverse complement strand
TGCCGAGTTACGCGAAAATTTTGGCACAAACACCCCTCTCAATCCAACTTTTTCGACACAAAAAATGTCCGTCTGTTGTCCGTCTGTTTGTCCGTCCATTGTCCGTCTGTTGCCAAAATCGGGCAAAAAGCACCCTCGTTGCAACCCACTTTCAATGGCATAAAAACGCGCTCGGATCCGTGCCGTCGCACGCGGTTTCAACGCCATCCCAAAACACGCAAAAAGCCCGCAGAATCGGCAATTTACAGCCATTCCATGGGCAAAATACAACCTCAGTAACACCCAATTAAACTTTTGCTACAAAAAACGGGCCCTCCGCCCGTCAAAAATTAAACCAAAATTCAAGTTTTGGTACAGTTTGTTTTAAATCATCAATCCGGCAAAAATAGGTTTAATTCATTGTTTTTCAGGTAATTTTCGGGTAATTTTCAGGCAAAAATATATGTACGTTTTGATTTAGGCCCTATACAACGGGCTGTCGCTTACGCCAAGGAACTGGCTTTTGAGGAAGGGGTGAAGAAAGGGAGAGAAGAAGGGAGAGAAGCACTGATCCGTACGGCTAAGAATTTATTGACAATGGGGCTTTCCATTGAGAATGTTGTGAAAGCGACGGGGTTAAGTGAGGCTCAGGTGCGAGAAATGGCGGGGTAGAAATGCAGCACCGCCATTCCTTTCTGCTCTGTCGGAATTTCCGCCTTCCCTTTATGCAAAATTCAATGTCAAATATAAAACCCTATCATTATGAAAAAGATTGTTCTCTTATTGAGTGCGCTTGTCTTGTTGGCGGTTGCCTGCGACAAGGAGGAGCCGATTGCCAACAAGGAGCCCGAAATTCCCACGAATCCGACCGATACAATTCCATCGGATCCGAGTGACACGACCCAGACGGAACAGTATTCGGACGGGCTGATACCCAATGCGTTGGTCGATATCGATGGCAACCATTACGATGCTGTGCGATTGGGTGAACAGGTGTGGATGGCCTCCAATTTGCACACCACCCACTTCGCCAACGGTGATGCGATACCGGATGGCGGTGAGAATTTCAGCAGTACAGAACCGTATCGCTATTCGTCCGGGAACGGCTTTCTGGATGCGTACGGCTTGCTGTACAACTGGCCGGCGACAATGCACGGCGAGGCCGCCAGCAATGCCAACCCCAGCGGGGTGCAGGGTATCTGTCCCGACGGATGGCATTTGCCCAGCCATGCAGAATGGATACAGTTGACGGAATATTTGAGAAGTCGTAGCGAATATTTATGTGGCGATGCTTTTGACCAGAACATTGCGAAAGCCTTGGCCGCCGACTTTTGGTGGCAACCAAGTACAGAGGAGTGTGCGGTTGGCAATGACCTTACCGCCAACAACGCAACCGATTTCTGTGTGCTTCCGGCAGGACGATTCTGCGGTTCTTATGGCTGTCAGGATGTGGGTTCTTTCACTGGGTTTTGGAGTTGCACCGAGTCAAACTATCCATCCGATAGTCCAAACCCCTATATGCGTGAAATGTGGAATGATTTTGGTTCTTTCAGCTATGGTTACGGTTATTGGAGGTACTATGGATTGTCCGTCCGGTGCCTCCGCAATTAGGAAAAAAACGGCAATCGGAAATAAAAAAAATATTGTACCTTTGCACCCTCATTTTTAAAATCATAAACATACGATAAATGAACATCTTAAAAGAAAAACAGAACGAACCTGTGCAGGTTTTGAGCATTGAGATTTGCGAAGCAGATTACGCAGAGAAAGTATTGGCGGCCTTGAAGAAGCAGCGCCGCACGGCCCAAGTCCCCGGCTTCCGCGTCGGAAACGCCCCGATGGGCCTCATCAAGAAAATGTACGAGAAGTCCTTCATCGCCGACGCGGTGAACGACCTGATGTATGAGGCGTTGAACAACCATGTGCACGAGAACAAGCTCGACATCCTCGGCGAACCCCTGCCGATTGACGACCGCACACAGGTCGATTTCGAGCATCCCGAAAAGTTCGTATTCACCTTCGAGATTGCCGTGAAGCCCGAATTTGACATCGACTATTCCAAGATTCCCTCCTTCACCCGTTACGAAGTGGCCGCTTCCGACGAGGAGATCGACAACTACATCAACGACCTCCGCAAACGCCACGGCAAGTACAGCTCACCGGACGTTGTTTCCGACAACGATTTCGTCACCGTGGAGTACGGCGAGAACAACAACGGCAACTTCTACACCAACGATTTGAACGAGGATGGCAAGAAACTTTTCATCGGCAAGCTCAAGGGCGAAGTCGTCAACGCCGACGTCAACACCATCTTTGTGAGCGATGTGAAAGAGGCTGAATTCCTGAAGATTGCCGGCGAACTCCTCAACAAGAAGGAACCCAACAACCTGAACATGACCATCAAGTACATCGGCCACCTCGAGCCCGCCGAAATCAACGAGGAGTTCTTCCAAAAGGTCTCTTCCGAGGATCATCCGATTGCTGACGAGGCCGCTCTCCGCGCCGACGGCGCCGCCAAGATCGAGGCCGAGTACGCCCAGCACGTGGGCCAGAAGTTCATGAACGACGCCATCGAGGCCCTCGTTGAAAACGTGAAGTTCGACCTTCCCACCGAATTCATGAAAAAGTACATCCTCACCGCCCAGAAGGAGATGACCGCTGAAAAGCTGGAGGAAGAGTATCCGAAGTATGAGAAGTCCTTCAAATGGGAGCTGATTGAGAACAAGCTCGTGAAGGACAACAACATCAAGATTGACGAAGAGGCTGTCCGCAACTACATCCGCGACTTCTACATGCGCAACTACTTCTCGCAGTTCAAGGCGGAGGATGTGGCCGAGCGCGTGGATGCCCTCGTTGCCGAGACGGTGAAGAACAAGGAGAGCCTGAAGCAGATCTACGACCAGCTGTTTGACCGTGCCATCGGTGAAGTTCTTGCAAAGAACATGAACACCACCGTCAAACGCATCACCTTCAAGGAGTTTGCGGAAGAACTTTACGGCATCAAGCCGGAAGGGGAGGAGAAGCCGAAGGCCAAGAAGAGCACCAAGAAGGCCGAAAAGGAAGCGGCTCCTGCTGCAACGGAGACCGCAACGGACGAGAAGCCGAAGAAAAAGGCTTCCCCCAAGAAAAAAACAACCCCTAAAGCAGAATAATTTATGAACGATTTCAGAAACTTTGCCGTCAAGCATCACGGCATCTCCAGTCTTCACGTTGACAAATACACTTCCTACGTGAATGACTACCTTACTCCCTATATCATCGAGGAGCGTCCGATGAACATCACGCAGCTGGATGTTTTTTCCCGTCTGATGAAGGACCGCATCATCTTCCTCGGCGTGCCGATTGACGACGACGTGGCCAACATCATCCAGGCGCAGCTGCTTTTCCTTGAGTCACAGGATGCGGAGCGCGACATCCAGATTTATCTGAATTCTCCTGGCGGTTACGTTCATGCCGGATTGGGCATCTACGACACGATGCAGTACATCCAGCCCGACGTTTCCACCATCTGCACGGGAATGGCCGCTTCCATGGCGGCGGTGCTTCTGTGCGCCGGCGCCGAAGGCAAGCGCTTTGCCCTCCCGCACTCCCGCGTGATGATCCACCAGCCCCTCGGCGGCGCCCAGGGACAGGCCTCCGATATCGAAATCGAAGCCAAGGAAATCCAGAAACTCAAGAAGGAACTTTACGAAATCATCTCCAAACACTCCGGCAAGGACTACGACCAGGTGTGGAAGGACTGCGACCGCAACTACTGGATGATTGCTTCCGAAGCCAAGGAGTATGGCATGATCGACGAGGTTCTCGGAAGAACAAAATAATCATGGCCAAACACTCCCATTCAGACAACTTCTGCAATTTCTGCGGCCGTCCGGAATCGCCCGAAAATCCGCTGATTTACGGACTTACCGGTGCCATCTGCGAGAACTGCATCCGCACCGCCGCCGACCTTGTCCGCGATGCACAGCAGCAACGGCAGATGGAGAGTCAAAAGGGTTTTAAGGTCAAGTTATTGAAACCCAGTGAGATCAAAAGGCGGCTTGACCAGTATGTCATCGGTCAGGACGAAGCCAAGAAGGTGATTTCTGTCGCGGTGTACAACCATTATAAAAGAATAATGTATGCCGGCAGCACCGACGATGTGGAGATTGAGAAATCCAATATCGTGATGGTGGGCGACACGGGTACAGGCAAGACGTTGATAGCCAAAACTATCGCAAAGATGCTGGAAGTGCCCTTCTGCATTGCCGACGCCACCGTCTTCACCGAGGCCGGTTATGTGGGCGAAGATGTGGAAAGCATCCTCACGCGACTTCTGCAGGCCGCTGACTACGACGTGGCCAAGGCCGAACGCGGCATCGTCTTCATCGACGAAATCGACAAGATCGCCCGCAAGGGTGCCGACAACCCCTCCATCACCCGCGACGTGTCGGGCGAAGGGGTGCAGCAGTCACTGCTGAAGCTGTTGGAGGGCTCCAAAGTGAATGTTCCCCCGCAAGGTGGACGCAAACATCCTGAGCAGCAGTTTATCGAGGTGGACACGCAGAACATCCTCTTCATCGGCAGCGGCGCTTTCAACAACCTTGACAAAATCATCGCGGAACGGATGAACACCAATGTCATCGGCTACAATGCCAAGAACCGCGTGGTGGACAAGGACAACATGTTGCAGTATGTGTCGGCCCAGGATTTCAAGAGTTTCGGCCTCATCCCCGAGCTGTGCGGGCGTTTCCCCGTCATCACCTACCTCAACGCGCTTGACGCCCCGGCGCTGAAACGGATTCTCACCGAACCGAAGAATGCCCTTATCAAGCAGTATGTCAAGTTGTTTGAACTGGACGGAATCAAACTCAATTTTGCAGACGACGCCATCGACTACATTGTGGAGAAGGCAGTGGAACTGAAACTCGGCGCACGCGGCCTCCGCTCCATCGTCGAGAAAATCATGACCAACGCGATGTACAGCTTCCCGGACTCCAAGGACCACTCCATCACCATTGACAAAAATTACGCACGCGAACAATTTGAACAGTCCATCTTCCGTTTTCTTGACAATTAATGATTCGTTGACCCTACTTTTACCGATATGAAAATAAAAAGTACCCTTCTAATGTTTGTTATCGCATTGATAACAAACATTTTGTTTTCTCAGAATGTGACGGTCAAGGCCACACTGCTTCATAATACCGCTTCGAAGGTGGAACTGAAGTCGGCGTACGACCAGAAGGCTCCGGTGTATGCCATCGCTGAGATACAGAACGATGCCTTCACACTGAAGGCAGACATTCCCCAGGCCGATCTTTTCGCGGTCGTCTTCGATGGGAAATCGCAGTTCCTGATGTGCCTGTGTCCCAATGACAAGGTGGATGTGACCATCGATGTGGCGAATCCTCAGCGCGTTCCCGCCGTTTCCGGATCCAAGTCGGTGCTGTTCTCCAAACAGCTCACTGACCTTCTCTTTTCACGGCAGGATTACCTCGACAGCCTGAATCACGAGGTGCAGAACAATCCGGTCCAGATCTATTTCTCGGATTTCCTCTCGAAGTTCCGGCCCTACTGCCAGTCGGCGCAGGAGGCGGATGCGGACGTGATTTCCGCTCTTGAGAAAAACGACAGCCTTGTCAAGTTGCTGGAACAGTGTGGAAATAACGGCGTAATATCCAAGAAATCAGCAGACTTATTTATGTCCGAAGCGGTCAAGAACATGAAGCTGATGAAGAACTACTATGCCACTTTCACAAACCATACCAATGTAGTCGCTCCCAATTATGATTTTTCTACTCTTCGTAAAATCAACGGGTACGAGGACTTTAACAAGGATCTTGTTATTTTCAATACGTCAATTGATGAGCATAACAAGCTCATTGCAAGCCTGATGAAGGACTATTGTGAAAAGATTTCCCGCCTCGTTTCCGACTACGATGACCAATTTTACGATGGCAAGTTGGATGCCCCGAAGGCGAAACTCGGTTTTTGCAATTCCGTTGCCGCTGTGATTTCCCAGTATGGGTCTGCCGCCGCGCAGAAGAAAAGCGATATCGAAGCCAACTCGTTGGTGTTGAAATCCTTGTCGGCCAATATCGCCAAAAAGTCGCAGGGCTATGTGGAGAGCATTGTGGCGACTTACCAGAAGCAGTTCAACGACAGAAATGCCGAGATTTCGACCGTTTCCCGCAATCTGATGCTGGAGAACAAGAGCGACCTTGCGACCCTGATGTTCATTGACCATTTCTCGCAGGACAAGGCCTTGCAGACGGAGGTCATCACGGCGCTTTACGAAATTTATCCGACGCATCCCTTGGTGCTGGAGCGTTACAACAAGATCAATAACCCGCAGTTCCGCACCTCCGAGGGAAGCATCGCCCCCGAACTGGAGTTCACGGATCCTGAAGGGAAAGTCCGCAAGCTCTCGGACTTGCGCGGCAAGGTGGTGCTGATTGACTTCTGGGCTTCCTGGTGCGGTCCGTGCCGCCGCGAAAACCCGCATGTGGTCAAGATGTACGCCAAGTACCATGACCTCGGTTTCGAGGTGTTCAGCGTGTCGCTCGACAACAACAAGGACCGCTGGAAGGACGCCATCGCGAAGGACGGGCTGGTGTGGCCCAACCATGTCAGCGACTTGAAAGGTTGGGGCTCCGCCGCAGCCAAGTTGTACGGTGTCAGTTCGATACCCTCCACGTTCCTCGTGGACAAGGACGGCCGCATCATTGCCAAAGGGCTCCGGGGAGAGCAACTGACCGCCGTCCTTGAGCAGATTTTCGGAAAATAATCCACGCTTATGAAGAAGGTCATCGGCATAGTGCTCCTCTTTTCCGTCACCTTGTCGCTGTTCGCGCAGGATAACGTTACAGTTTTGGAAAAGATGACGGGCACGGAGCTTGGCATTGACCCCAACCGCAATCTGTACCTTGTCGGCGGCTCCAAACTGAGCAAGCTGGACGGGGAGGGGAGGCTTCTTCGTTCTTTCGATGATTCTTTTCTGGGTGACATTGCGTCCATTGATGTGGACAACCCGATGAAAATCATGGTTTTCTATCGTGAAAGTGGGAAAATCCTCTTTCTGGACGACCGCCTTTCGCCCGTGACGGAGCCGCTGGATTTGTTCAGTCACGGTTACACGTCTGTCTCGTTGGCGGCGTATTCCACCGACAATCTGATCTGGCTCTACGACGCGGCCGCGCACGAATTGATTTGCATCGACTTCTATTGCAAAGAAAAATCCAGAAACAGGCTCAATTTCAATGATTTTGAACCAACTCAATTATTGGCAAGGTACGAACGTTCGTTGCTGATGAACAATCCGGAAGACGGGATGTACCTCTTCGACGCTTTTGGGACATTTCTGAAAAGGATTCCGATTCAAGTAGAGAGCATCCTCACCTATACCAAGTCATTTGTGATGTACCTCACTCAGGATTCAGTCGGAACATACGACCTGTTGAAGATGGAGGATTCGCGGACCGCCCGTCCCGACGGAGACGGTGCGATGATAGTTCTGGGACCCAAAATGTACTATTTGGACAAGGAGCATCGTTTAAACATCTATGATCCGAAAATAGATACCGTAAGATAGGATGAAAAAACTGACCTTTATCGTACTCATTTTTCTTTCTGTCTCCGCACAGGGACAAAAGAATTTTGACTTCCGGTATTGGGAAGATTCGCTGGTCCGGTTGCGCGAGGAGGTGATGTCCGCCCCCCGTGAAGTGGAACGATACAGCTTGAATGAAGACTTTATGAATCTCTTGGATTATATTCTGAATCAGAAAAATGCATTTAAACATCCATGGGATTCAGCCAAGAACTTTTCGGTGTTGACCTCGCCCGACAAGCTGTTCAAGATTTTCACTTGGTTTGTGCAGAAAGATGACTATACGGTGGAGAATTTCGGGTTCATCCATGTCTATAATGAAGGACGAAAAAAGTACATCCTCTATCCTTTGGTGGACAAGCGCTATGTGATGGATTATCCGAGAACCAACATCGGCAACCATAACAAATGGTATGGGGCGGTTTATTACAAAATGGTGATGCTCAAGGCCAAAACGAAGAACTATTATACGCTGCTCGGCTGGAACGGCAACGACATGTTCACCAACCAGAAGGTGATAGAGGTTCTCTCGTTCAAACAGGATGGTTCGCCCGTGTTCGGGGCCAATGTTTTCAAGAAGTATCCTGAAAAGTCGAACAGGGTCATCTTCGACTATGCCAAGAACTCGGTATTCTCGCTCAAGTATGAGAACCAGTCGTACGATGTGAGTACCGGCCGCCGTGATCCGAAGACCCACAAGGTGATCTACGAAACCCACACCAGCGACATGATTATTTTCGACCTGCTGGCACCGCTGGATGATGCGATGGGTAACATCCCCTCCTTTATGGTGCCGGAGTCCAGCATCAATCAGGGATTTGTGGAGGATAATGGCAAGTGGCTGTTTATCAATAATGTAAAAGGCCGGAATCCCGACAAGGAGATGCCTGCCCACAAGCCCAAGCCCCGCGAATACTACAATTCAGGGAATTGATTTTCCCTAAAAAAACATACGGACGGAAGATTTTTTTTCGCGCCTCCAATTCCAAACTAAAATCGTACCTTTGCAGCCTCAAATTATATAGCTATGATGGAAATTGACAACCAGTCCAAACTTGAGATTTTCAACACGTTAACGAAGAAGAAGGAACATTTTGTCCCCCTCAATCCGGGACACGTCGGCTTATATGTCTGCGGTCCGACCGTTTATGGCGAGCCTCACCTCGGTCACGCCCGCCCCGCTGTCACCTTCGACCTCGTTTTCCGCTACCTTCAGCATATAGGTTACAAAGTGCGCTATGTCCGCAACATCACGGATGTAGGCCATCTGGAGCACGATGCCGACTCCGGCGAGGACAAGATCGCCAAGAAGGCCCGCCTCGAACAGCTGGAGCCGATGGAAGTGGCGCAGTTCTATATCGACAGCTACCATCGTGCGATGGACGCGCTGAACGTGAAACGCCCCTCCATTGAGCCACGTGCCTCCGGCCATATCATGGAACAGATCGACATGGTGCAGCGTATCCTCGACGCCGGCTTCGCCTACCTTTCGGAAGGCTCTGTCTATTTCGACGTGGCCAAGTTCGACAAGGAATTCGGCTATGGCAAGTTGTCGGGCCGCAAGCTGGACGAGCTGTTGGCCAACACCCGCACGCTCGATGGACAGGAGGAGAAGCACAATCCCGCCGACTTCGCCCTCTGGAAAAAGGCCGCTCCCGAACACATCATGCGGTGGAGATCTCCGTGGAGCAACGGGTTCCCGGGGTGGCATATCGAATGTACCGCAATGAGCACCAAGTATTTGGGCGAACAGTTTGATATCCACGGCGGTGGAATGGATCTCCTTTTCCCGCACCACGAGTCGGAAGTGTGCCAGAGCACTGTCGCCAACGGCATGGCATCGGTCAAATACTGGATGCATAACAACATGATCACCATCAACGGACAGAAGATGGGCAAGTCGTTGGGCAACTTCATCACTCTCAACGAGTTCTTCACGGGCAAACACCAGTTGCTGGAGCAGGCCTATTCACCGATGACCATCCGTTTCTTCGTCCTTCAGGCACATTATCGTGGCACGCTCGACTTCTCGAACGAGGCCTTGCAGGCCGCCGAGAAGGGGATGGCGAAGCTCTATGCCGCTGCGGCGCTTCTGCCGAAGCTGAAGGCTTCCGACCACTCCGACGAAGACATCAATGCGTGGGTGGGCCGCTGCTACGACAACATGAACGACGACCTCAACACCCCGCGCCTCATCGCCGAGCTGTTCGAGGCCGCCCGCATCATCAACTCCGTGAAAGACGGCCGCTTGGCCCTCACGCAGGAGGATTTGGACACCCTTGCAAAATACTTCAACATCTTCTTCTACGATATTTTGGGAATGAAGGAGGAGGAAGCCCACGGGAACTCCGAATACACCGACAAGCTGATGTCGCTCATCATTGACATCCGCAAGGATGCCAAAGCCAACAAGAACTGGACGGTCGCCGACCTTATCCGCGACAAGCTGACCGAGATGGGCATCACCCTGAAGGACACGAAGGAAGGGACGACCTACGAACTTAATTAAGCCATGCCCGACCGCACGCACCAGCCGCCCGTTCGGGATTTCCAGGAATTCTCCTTGAAGCTCCCGCAACGCAGGAGTCTTGCCAACGGCATTGTCCTCAACTTCTTTGAGAACCGCAGTCTGGATCTGATACACCTGTGCGTCAGGATCAAGGCGGGCTTGTTGTACGAACCGCAGAAGCGGGTTGCAGCCTTCACGTATGAACTTCTGAAGGAGAGCCATCCGACGATGACCGCCGATGAACTGGACGGCTTTTTCGACTATTACGGCACTTCCATTACCGCGGCCTGTTCCTTCGGCTTTGCCAATATCAACATCCAAGTCCCAAAGAAGAATTTCGACAAGGTCATCCCCGTGCTGGCTGAATTGTTGATGAATCCACGCTTCCGTCCCGACAATGTGGAGCGTTATCGTCTCAAAAGCATCCTTGATTTCGAGTATTACTTTGAAAAGACGGACTATCGTGCCTCGCAATTGATGCTCAATGCCTGTTTCGGGAAAGATTTCCCTTACGGAAAGATTCTGGAACGTTCAGATATCGAGTCGGTTTCAATAGAACATATGGAGCGATTCCACCAGCGTACCTGTTGCGCCCGGAATATCCGCTTGTTTGTGACGGGCAATCTGTCCGACGGCGAAATGTTGCTGCTTTCGGACACGTTCGGCAAAATACGGGAAGGAGAGGCGATGCCGCCGCTTCCGGATGCCGCGCCGCATTTCACACCGCACCGCATCCACGAGCAGAGGGACAGTGCCTTGCAGACTTCGCTGGTGCTGTGCCGCCCGTCGCTGCATTATCTTGATCCTGACACGCATGGTTACCGCTTCCTCATTACTCTTTTCTGTAACTATTTTGGTTCCAGACTGATGCAGAACCTTAGGGAACGAAACGGCTGCACATACGGCGTTTCCGGCTCCACGTCCTACTACGAGGCGGGGGCGTTTCTTTCAATGGAGTGCGAGGTGAACAACGACAAGGTGGAGTTGGCATTGAAGGAGTGTTTTCGGGAAATGGAACGCATTTGCGAGGAACCGGTAGGGGAGGAAGAATTGGACATCGTGAAAAACTATCTGGTTGGCAGTTCGTTGCGAACGGTTGACGGCACGGTGGCATTGATGCAGGCCTATATGGTCTGGGACGATTTCTGCTGTGGCACTTCCCGGTTCAACGCCTTTTTGGATGCTGTAAAGGGAATCTCCTCTACCCAAGTCCGAGAGATGGCGCAGCGGTTGCTTCGTCCTGATGCGTTCACGGTCATTACCATTGGAAATCTTTGATCGGATTTCAACCTTGTAAGCCGGCGCTTGTCGGCTTGAATTACGGATAAAGTGCGTCTATTTTTGGTTGATCCTTAATTCGTTGACGGCATCCAGTGGGATCAGCCGTGTGACGAGTCCGAGCAGGCATGCGAACCCGCCGCTGATGAGCAGTGCCACTATCGTTTTTCCATGAAAATAGGTTGAGAAGAGATAGCAGCTGGGTATCAGTATTGCAGTGAAAATCAGTATTTTCAGAATCGGTATTTCCTTTAGGGGAAGTTGGGTCACGCGGATGGCGATGATGGTCTGGATGAGCGCCATTACCGACTGTGTGGCGAGGCTTGCCACGGCCGCGCCGCACGCATGGAGCCGTGGAATCAGGATGACGTTCACCAACAGGTTCACTGCGATGCCGGCCACTGCCGTCAGGTTCAGCAGACGCATGTTGCCGTTGGCGGTCAGCAGCGTGCCGAAAATATAGGTCAGGGATATCGGGATGATGCAGGGAATCAGGATGGAAAAGACGGCGGCGCTTTCTGCAATGTGTTCATTGTAAAGTAGTTCCAAAACAGGAAAACGGAAGCAGAGGAGCAGTGTGACAGAGGTTATGGCAAAGAAGGATAGGAGGGAGGTGGCACTGCGGACGATGCCGCCGACTTTTTCCCCTTCTTTCAACATTCTGGAAAACAACGGCAGGAGGATGACGGAAAAGAGGTACGCGATCATCACGAGTGCATCCAAAAGTCGGAAGGCCGAGGCGTAGATACCGGCTTCCGTGGCGGCAATTCCGTCCGGCAGCATCCGCTCGAGCATCACGGAGTCGATACGGTTGTAGAAGGACATCAACAGGTAGAGCAGGGCGAACGGGAAACTCTTCTTCAGAATCATCAGGAAGAAAGGCCTGTTCCAGTGCAGCCGTGCGAGGCGGGCCTTGCTCAGGACCACGGTCATGGCCACCGCTGCCGAAATCGTGTAGGCAGCCGTCTGTGCATAGACAAAATACTCGATTTTGAATGCTGTGTGCAGCACGTCCGTCCACAACATCACCCCGCAAATGAGAATCATCATCAGACGGTCGAGTACGGACAACACACTGTCGGTCTTGAACATCAGCAGTGCCGAGACATTGGAGCGAAGGTACAGGATGAAAGCGTTTAGAAACTGGTTGACAGCCATCCAGAACAGCAATCGGAAATGCAGGGTGTCGTAACCGATGAGGAAAGCCACTCCGAATGTAACCATCAGATAAACAATACCTAAAAGGAGCTTTAGTACGATGATGCCTGAAAGATGTTTGGAAAGAAGCTGTGTGTGCCGGGCAATGTTGCGGTTGTTGAAGTTGGTGATGCCCATGTCCAGCACCACGTTGAAAAGATAGGTGAAGTTGAAAATGGCGAAATAAAGCCCGTATGCCGCGGCTCCCACACGGTTCTGCACAGCCACCTCCACGCCCAAAATCCAGAACGGCTTCACCAGCAGGTTCAGGAAGATGAGGATGGCAATATTGAAAACAAAGTCTTTCTGTTTCACAAAATTTTATACAATATATTGATGCAGAGTTTTTTATGTAAAAAACACCCTTGTCGCGAAAAGTCTGCAAAAATACGACATTGCCTTGAAAAAACGTCCATCGGGTTGCAATTCTTTTACAATATTTTTGTACCTTTGCCGCTTCAAATTTTGAAAGATAAATTCCATTTAATAACTATCAAAAATTATTGAAAATGAGTAATGTAAAGTATGTTTACACCTTTGGTGGAAAAACCGCCGAGGGTAAGGCTGACATGAAAAACCTCCTCGGAGGCAAGGGTGCCAATCTGGCTGAAATGTGTTTGCTGGGCCTCCCCGTTCCTGCCGGTCTCACCATCACCACGGAATGTTGCACTGCATATTATGCAAATAACTGCCAACTTCCCGACCATCTGATGGCTGACGTTTGGAAAGCCATGGAGAATGTCGAGAAAATCATGGGCAGAAAATATGATGATCCCGAAAATCCTCTCCTCGTGTCCTGCCGCTCCGGCGCCCGCACCTCCATGCCGGGTATGATGGACACCGTCCTCAACATTGGTCTGAGCTCCAAAACTATCCCCGGCCTCATCAAGAAGACCGGTAACGAGCGTTTCGTCTATGACTCCTACCGTCGTCTGATCATGATGTACGCCGACGTCGTCATGGAGAAGGCCGAAGGCATTGCTCCCGTCGAAGGCAAGGGCATCCGCAAGATTTTGGATGACATGCTGGATGAATACAAGGAGAAGAAAGGCTACAAGAGCGACACCGACATCAAGGCTGACGAACTTCTCGAACTTGCCACCGCTTTCAAGAAAACCATCAAGGAGAAACTCGGCACCGAGTTCCCGGATGACGCCAAACTGCAGATGGAAGGCGGCATCAAGGCCGTGTTCAAGAGCTGGAACGGTCAGAAGGCTATTTCCTACCGTCGCATCGAGGGTATTCCGGATGACTGGGGTACTGCAGTGAACGTGCAGGCCATGGTGTTCGGCAACATGGGCGAAAGCTCCGCTACGGGCGTTGCCTTCACCCGCAACCCCGCCACCGGTGAGAACCAGTTCTACGGCGAATGGCTCATCAACGCACAGGGCGAAGACGTGGTGGCCGGTATCCGTACCCCCAACCCGCTCAACGACGACACCAAGAACGAGCAGAACAAGCACATGCACTCCATGCAGGAGCTGATGCCCGACACCTACAAAGAACTCTGCGACATCCGCGAGATCTTGGAGAAGAACTATCACGACATGCTCGACATCGAGTTCACCATCCAGGAAGGCCAGCTGTATATGCTGCAGTGCCGCGTCGGCAAACGTACCGGTATCGCCGCCCTC
>JAEEQA010000063.1 GCA_016285085.1 Bacteroidales bacterium | reverse complement strand
ATGTCGGCTCGTCACATCCTGGGGCTGGAGAAGGTCCCAAGGGTTCGGCTGTTCGCCGATTAAAGTGGCACGCGAGCTGGGTTCAGAACGTCGCGAGACAGTTCGGTCCCTATCTGTTGTGGGCGTTGAAGCTTGAGAGGACCTGACCCTAGTACGAGAGGACCGGGTTGGACGGACCGCTAGTGCACCTGTTGTGGCGCCAGCCGCAGCGCAGGGTAGCTATGTCCGGACGAGATAAGCGCTGAAAGCATCTAAGTGCGAAACTCGCCTCAAGATGAGGCTTCGCTCAAGGGTCGTCACAGACGATGACGTCGATAGGCCGCAGGTGTAAAGCCAGCGATGGCAAAGCCGAGCGGTACTAATCACCCGAAACTTGCCCGATGGCTCGGAAAAAGAACAAAAAGCTTCGTTGAACGCGAGACTCCTTCCGCACCGCTTGTCAACCCATACGCGGCCGCAGTGCCGTGCAGAGAGATTGCGGTGACGATAGCGCCGGGGCACACCTCTTCCCATTCCGAACAGAGAAGTTAAGACCGGCCGCGCCGATGGTACTGCCTGAAGAAGGTGGGAGAGTAGGTCGTCGCCCAATGCCACAAGCCTCCTCAATCCGGGGAGGCTTTTTTTGTGTCGTGAATAAACGGACAAAACCATGCAGTCAATTCTTCCGACAGAAAAAGAGGGATGCCACATGGTGACATCCCTCTTTTCTCTATTTGTTATGGTTCTTTAGGCTTACTCTTTCCCCAACAGACGGAACATGTTTTTCTTGTAGGCCTCCACGCCGGGTTGGTCGAAGGGGTTGATGTCAAGCAGGTAACCGCCTAATGCACAGCTGAATTCAAAGAAGTAGATCAGTTCGCCCAAAGACTCTTCACAGATTTCCGGGATGGTGATGCGCAGGTTCGGCACGCCGCCGTCAATGTGCGCCATGCGGGTTCCGGTTTCGGCTGTCTGGTTGATTTCCTGTATTTTCTTTTGCTGTAAATAATTGAGCTTGTCAATGTTCTGCTCATCGAAAGGAATCGGCAGCGTGTGGTGGGCGTTTTCCACCGAGAGAACGGTTTCGAAAAGCATCCGCTCGCCCTCTTGCACATATTGTCCCAAAGAGTGGAGGTCGGTGGAGAAGACGCAGCCGGCGGGGAAGATGCCCTTGTTTTCCTTGCCCTCGCTTTCACCGAAAAGTTGTTTGTACCATTCAATGAAGTAGTAGAGGCGCGGTTCGTAGGCTACCATCAGTTCCAATTTTTTTCCGTTGTTGTACAGATAGTTGCGGATGAGCGCGTACTGCATTGCCGGATTTTCGGCGGTTTCTTGATGGCCGTACAGCCACTCTTTCATCCGTTTGGCTCCCTCAAGGATGCGGCGGATGTCGTAACCTGCGGCGGCAACCGGAAGGAGGCCGACAGGGGAGAGGACGGAATAGCGTCCGCCCACGTTGTCCTCAATGACGAAGGTGTCGTAACCTTCCTGCGTGGCCAGCTGTTTCAGGGCGCCCCGCGCCTTGTCGGTGATGGCGACGATGCGCTTGCAGGCTTCGGCCTTGCCGTACTTCTTTTCGCAATGCTCCTTGAAGATGCGGAAGGCGATGGCGGGCTCCGTCGTCGTGCCGGACTTGGAGATGACGATGATGGAGTATTCTTTTTTATCCAAAATATTCTTTAAATCAAAAAGATAGTCCTCGCTCATATTGTTCCCGGCGAAAAGGGCGATCGGGCTTTTTTTGTCATTTTCCAGCATCCGGAAATGGGACTGCAGGGCTTCGATGACGGCGCGGGCACCGAGATAGGAACCTCCGATGCCTATGACGACAATCACTTCGGAACAGGCGGCCAGCTGTTTTGCAACCTCTTGGATCTTCGGAAGTTGCACTTCCATTGCAGTGGGAAGTTCCAGCCAGCCGAGGAAATCATTGCCTTTGCCGGTCTGTCCGGTCAGTTGGTGCCAGCACTTCTGCACTCTGGCATTTTCAGTTTCGTAAAGGTTTTGGGGGAGGAATTGTGCGGCTCCGTCGCAAATGAATTGGGTCTGTATCATAATGTTGGATTTTGTTCTTTTTTTGAAGCCGCAAAGGTACATCATTTTTTTGTACCTTTGCCCGCAATTTTTGAAGTTTATGAAACGCTTTTTTGTCTTTTTCGCCTCCTTTTTCTCAGTAGTGTGCCTGGTGGCGCAGGATTTCAGCCAGATAAATTTTACCAACGATATATATGTCAAGGGAATACGGAGCGTGCAGCTTGGGCGCAAGGGGTTCCAGATGGGCTTTCCCGTTATCACCTTGCAAAGCAGCGAGAAACTGGTGCTCTCTTTCGACGACCTGGAGGGCGACGGGCGTTATCTGAAATACACGTTCATCCACTGCACCCACGACTGGAAGCCCGACGGAATGAACCAGATTGAGTATCTGGACGGTTTTACCGAGGATGAAATCACGGAGTTCAGCTACTCTTTCAACACCATCACCTCGTACACGCATTACACGCTCACTTTCCCGACGGAGATGATGAATGTCACGAAATCGGGCAATTACATATTGTATGTATATGACGACGACCAGAGTTCGCCCGTGCTGACCCGCCGTTTTGTCGTGACCGAGCCGAATCAGGCCGTCATTACGGGGGCGGCGCACAGGGCATCTGATGTGAACGTGATGTTTGAGAAACAGGAGGTGGATTTCGTTGCCAACACGGGCGGATGGCCCATCCGCAACCCCGCCCAGTACCTGCACGCCACCATCTTGCAGAACGGACGCTGGGAGAACGCCATCATGGGGCTCCGCTACCGCGCCGGCAAGCCGGGAGAGTACGATTTCGACTATGACGACAACAGCAATGTCTTCAACGGCGGTTCCGAATTTCGCGAATTTGATACCAAAAGCTTGAAATACAACGGCACGCATATCGTTTCCGTCGGCATTGAGCGGGGTGACAACTATGCCTATTTGCTGGAGGATTTGGCGCGTCCGTTCGGACCGTATGTATCAGGCACCACCGCTTGCGGCCGCTGCTACTACAAAACCGAGGATTTCCCGGGAGAAAACCGCGAAGAGTATGTGAACACCCACTTCACCCTCAAGTCGGAATACCCGATGACGGGCGGCAAGACCTACGTCTTCGGCGAGCTCACCGACTGGCGGATACTGCCCGAGGCCGAGCTGCACTTCAATTCCGCCCTCGGCATCTGGGAAACGAGCCTCTTCTTGAAGCAGGGATATTATAACTATCAGTATGTCTTCGTGCCGAAGGGGAAGCAGACGATTGACGAAACCTACATCGAAGGCAACCACTGGGAAACGGGCAACGAATACACGATCCTGCTCTATTTGCAGGAGGAAGGCACGTCGTACGACCGCCTCATCGGTTTCGAGGTGCTGAAGGTCGTTCGGTAGGTTTCAGAATGTCTTTTTTTTTCTGAAAAAACAACCTGCAATTCGGAAATATTATGCTATATTTGCACCCGCTTTTGCAGATAGGTTTGTCCTGTCGCTAACAATAGATAAAACAATTAAAAAACACATAGATATGAAAAAACTTATCTCCGCACAAGAAGCCGCCGCAATGGTAAAGGACGGCATGACAATTATGGTGGGCGGTTTTCTGGCCGTCGGTTCCGCAGACAAGATCCTGGAAGAGATCGCCAAAGGCCCGGCCAAGAACCTGACCGTCATTTGCAACGATGCCGCCTATCCCGAAAGAGGCAGCGGCCGCCTGATTGCCGCCGGCAAGGTCAAAAAGATGATCCTTTCACACATGGGCACCAACCCGCTCGCAGTTTCCGGTTTCAATGAAAAGACCCTTGAGGTTGAATTCTCGCCGCAAGGCACGCTCGCAGAGAGAGTCCGCGCAGGTGGCGCAGGCCTCGGTGGCGTGCTCACTCCCACCGGCATCGGTACCGTGGTGGAAGAAGGCAAGCAGAAAATCACTGTTGACGGCAAGGAATACCTCTTGGAGAAACCCCTCCACGCCGACATCGCCCTCCTCGGTGCTAACATCGCCGACGAAAGCGGCAACCTGATCTACAAGGGCACCACCCAGAATTTCAACCCCATGATGGCCACCGCCGCCGACCTCGTCATCGCCGAGGCGCAGGAGATTGTCAAGACGGGTGAAATCGCTCCCGAACGGGTTCACACGCCCGCCCTCTTTGTGGATTATCTCGTACAAGCTTAATTTTTTTGATTTAAATAGTTGGATGATGGACAATTGACACCGCTTGATTGTCCATCATTTGTTTATCGTAACCGCTTGATTATGGCAACAATGGATTATCAGTCGCTGATTTCCCCGAAAGGTAGCTTCTTTCTGATTGCAGGCCCCTGTGTGGTGGAGAACCGCGAGGTGACGTTCGCCGTCGCCCGCGAGGCCGCCGCCGTCTGCCGCGATTTGGAGATCCCCTTCTTTTTCAAAGCCTCCTACCGGAAGGCCAACCGCTCGTCGCTGCACTCCTTTACGGGTATTGGCGACGATGCCGCCCTGCAGATCCTTGCGGAGGTGAAGGAGCAGCTGGGACTGCCCATCGTCACCGACATCCATACGGAGGAGGAGGCTGCCAAGGCCGCCGAAGTGGCCGACATCATCCAGATTCCCGCCTTCCTTTCGCGGCAGACCTCCCTGCTGGTGGCCGCGGCCAAAACCGGCAAAATCGTCAACGTGAAGAAGGGACAGTTCCTGTCGCCCGAGGCCATGCGCTTCGCCGCCGAGAAGGTGCGCGATGCGGGCAACCCGCAGGTGATGCTTACCGAGCGCGGCACCACCTTCGGCTATCAGGACCTTGTCGTCGATTTCCGGGGCGTGAAGGCGATGCAGGCTGTCGGCTGCCCCGTGGTGCTCGACTGCACCCATTCCCTCCAGCAGCCCAACCAGCCGGCGGGTGTCACGGGCGGCCATCCCGAACTGATTGAAACCATCGCCTGCGCCGGTGTCGCCGTCGGCTTCGACGGACTGTTCATGGAAACCCACCCCGACCCGTCCAAAGCCCTCTCCGACGGCGCCAACATGCTTCCGCTGAACCAGTTGCGCCCCCTGTTGGAAAAACTGGTGAAGATCCGGAAGGCGATTCTTGAGTAGGGAATGTTCCAGTTTTTTTGAAAAGAAGGTGAAACGAATCATGTCAAAGACAAAATGGAAAGACATACTTGCCCTTGTGACTATAACATTGTTTATAGTTTTGTTTACGTTTCCCGAAGTTAGTCCCGCTTACAGCCCAGGGTTGGATACTTCATACGTATGGGCCCTGAATTGGCTCTTTGTTCATGATTACAGTACGCTGACGCAGTTGATATATCCATTCGGGCCTCTCGCATTCTTGAGAATACCGACCTATGAAGGAGGTAATTTGATAATGTATCTGGCTTTCCTGTTTTTGTTGAAGGTGGCTTTGGTGGTACTGGGGGTGATGGCAGTCAATGCCTATGCCAGAACGGAATCCGTTGAACACGGAAAGGACCGGTTTGCCCAATGGTTTATTCCGTCCGTTTTTCTGGCAGGAGCCTCATATTTCGCCAATATTGACGGTCTGGTTGTTATCAACTGTTTGTTTCTGGTCTTGATTGCCATCCATGAACGGAAGATGTGGCCTATGGTGACAGCATCAGTGCTTTCCGTCCTCTCTTTGTTTATAAAAGTCTCAATAGGAGTTAATGCAATCTCTGTGGTATCGGTTGCCATACTTTTGAATTTTTTGAAAAACAGGAATCTGAAAACTTTCTTGATGCAAGTTGGGGCTTTTCTGGTGGTTGTCGTCCTTATGTCGTTCCTAGTGTTGCATAAACCACAGGTGATAGGACGATATTTGTATGGAGTGTTCCACCTTGTGTTTGGTTATGGATCGCTTTCCATAAGTTATTCCGACCACCTTTTATGGATATTTCTGTTTGCGGCGACAATACTTTCTGCCTATTTTGTGTGCGGGAGCGAGTCTGCAAAACAGGCATGTGTGATAATGTTTCTGCCTATATTCGCATTTTGGAAACACGGTATCCTCAGGGAGGATTGTTGGCATTATTTTGGGATGGTTAATTTTGTGATTGTGTTTTGGATGGCTCTTTCTTTGCTGGAAACGACAGGGAGACGGAAATATGTGCTTTTGCTGGGGTGCGTTTCTGTGATGTCTTTGCTGCTTAATGCAAAAGAGATGGATGGCTTTGAAGCAAGGAATCAACGGACCTTTTGTGGTGTAGTCAACTTTACGGAGCCTTTCTTCCATTACCGTGAATTTGTGTCGGAAGCTCGGACTGACACCGAGTGTGCGTTGCGGCAAAAACAGTTGCCGGACACGATGTCGGGAATCATTGGAAAGGCGACGGTGGATATCTATCCTTTTGAATTTTCGTATGCCGCTCAGAACAAGCTGAACTGGAAACCCAGAGCTGCTCTTGGAAGTGCGTTGTCTCCATGGTTGGAGACCAAGTCAATGCAGAATTTCTCCTCGGGTGCAGATGCTGTCAGATTTGTCATTTTGCATCTTCAGGATGATGCGTATGGGGGAATGTCCACAACGATTGACAGTCACTATTTTTTGAACGAAGAGCCGGGGGTGATGATGAACCTGCTCAGATATTATCACGTTGCATCGGTTTCAGACCACTTGATGCTGCTGGAACATTCAGGAGGCGATGCTTTGGGAAAGTTGATTGAGGATGAAGCCGGCGAGGTGGGCTGGAGTCAGTGGGTGGAAGTGCCTCATGGCGAGGGGGAAATTGTACGGGCCAAGGTCACTTCAAAGAAAACACTCGTTGGAAGGCTTCGCGCATTTTTCTATAAGGATGTGGAATATTGGGTGGACTACCAAACGGCAGACGGGAATGTATACACGTACCGCTATGATCCTGTGTTTGCAGAGGAGGGTTTGTGGTGTTCGCCGTTTGTACGTTTTCCCAATGGAGAGCAAGTTGAGCCGGATGTGGTTCGTATCCGTTTTTTTGCAAGCAAGCCTTCTTGTGTCAAACCAGAACTGAAGTTGTCGTTTGAACATATTGAAATCAAGGATAAAGGACAGCCGTTTGTCTCCAAGCCGGTTGAACAAAGGCAATGATAGTAGAAAACATTAAACAATGACAAAACAACATTATACTTTCATTTCAGGAGAATCCTTTGAGGCGGATCTTGCCGAATTACTGGAGATGCGTGAGCAGCAGCGCGAGTACATCGCCAACTATCAGGAACTGTTGGACAACATTGACGACGGAACCTACGTGGCCCGCGGCAACGGCTTTTGCGCCACCCAGTACAGCGAGGAGTTCCTTGAGGCGCAGATAAATAAGTATCAGTCTCGCATTCAGCAGCTGACGGGTTGGATAGGGGAGTTTCTGCAAACCAAGCCGGGACTTCGTTCCTACATCCGTATTCAGAAAAAGCGGCACACGCCCGAACAGTTGGACGCACAGTCGGAGCGGATCATGGCGTTGTTGGAAGGCACGCCGCAGTTCCGGGAAGCGCAGACGGTGATGCTGTACAGTTCGCTGCCCGACGAGGTACGGACCACGGCATTCATTGAGAAGTGGCGGAACCGCAAGCGCGTCATCCTGCCCACCGTGGTCGGCGACGACATCGTGCCGGTGGAGCTGACGCCCGACACCCCCTTCGCCGTCGGTGACTTCAACATCCTGGAGCCGCAGAACCGGCCCTATACCGGCGGCTACGACCTGATTGTGGTGCCCGGCATGGCGTTCGACCGCACCGGCAACCGCCTCGGCCGCGGCAAAGGCTACTACGACCGCTTCCTGTCGCAGCATCCGGCCGTGCCGAAAATCGGTATTTGCTTTGATTTCCAGCTGGTTGGCGCGGTTCCGACCGAAGCAAACGACATCCGTATGGACGAGGTGCTGACGGGGAAATAGTGATTTAACCAAACGTAACACGATATGAAGGCATCCGCACTTTTCAAGGAGTATGTATGGCTGGTGAACACCATCCGCCGCGCGGGGCGCATCACGCTGCGCGAAATCAACGAACGGTGGCTGTGCACCGACATGAGCGAGGGCGTCGAGTTCAGCCGCACCACCTTCCGCCGCCACCGCGCCGAGGTGGAGGAGATGTTCGGCATCAACATCGAGTGCGACAGCGAAAACCGCTACTACATTGAGGATGCGGAACTGCTGCGCGAGGAGAGTGTCCAGCAGTGGATGCTCAGCACGCTGGCCGTCAGCAACATCGTCAGCGAGGCGCGGGGACTGCACGACCGGATTCTGTTGGAGAACATCCCGAGCGACAGCGAGTTCCTGTGGCTGGTGGTGGAGGCCATGCGGGAAAGCCGCTGTGTGTCCGTCTGCTATCAAAAATATGGCAAATCGGATGGAAGCAGCTGGCTGCTGGAGCCCTATTGCATCAAGCTTTTCCGCCGCCGCTGGTACCTGCTGGGGCGCTTGCAGGACGGCGTGTTCCTCACCCTCTCTTTCGACCGTATTACGGAACTCAAGCTGACGGACAAAACCTTCGTGATGGAACCGGATTTTGATGCACAGACCTATTTTTCAGCCTATTACGGAGTGATGCAGGGCGGCAATGAACCGAAACAGCGGATTGTGCTGCGGGCATACGGAAATGAGCGGTACGCCATGCGCGATCTGCCGTTGCACTCTTCACAGAAGGAAATGGGTTCCGGTGCCGACTATGTGGACTTCGAGGTAAATCTGCACCCCACCAGTGACTTTCTGGCGCAGATTCTTTCGCGCGGGCGGTGGCTGAAAGTGCTGGAGCCATCAGAAATTGCGGCGAAAATCAAGGAGTTGCATCTGGAAGCAGCGCAAGATTGATTATAGAAAATTGAGGAAATAAAAATCTCCCTTCTGTCATAGAAAAGGTAAAAGTAGGAAGTAGACGGCAAAAGGTAAAAGGTAGGAGGTATAAGGTCGGAAGAAGAAGGTAAATGGGGTAGTGTTGCGGCAAAAAAAGGAAGAGTTTTAGATTCCAAACTTGCGCTGTATTCCCGCGAATGTTGGTTTCCAGCCCTCGTCCCAGAGGGACGAAATCCTAATAACCCCAGATAAGGAAGCGAAGCGGACGTGGTCTGGGGAAGAAGGCTGCCGTGCGTTTGCCCGCGGCACGGGCGGCAGGAACAGAAGAATACCGAGGGTGATGTCGCGGAAAAGAGGAAGAATCGTCTGGAATAGTAAAATCCTGTTCTGGAATATTTTTTGAAGCTGGCCCGCTTTTTGGCGCAGTGAGGTGGTATTTTTGCCGCGTTGAAAAAAAACATAGAGTATGAAAACCTTCATTCTTTTCTGGAATCCCGGGATTTCCAGCTACACCATTGAGCGCTTGCGCGAGGACTTGGAAGTGGAACAGCACGTCAGCAACTGGAGCGTGTGGGAGCATAAGAAGGCCCACAAAGGCGACCGTTTCTTCATGGTGCGCTGCGGCGAGGGCAAAACCGGCATCTGCATGAGCGGCTTCTTCAGCTCCGAGCCCTATCAGGACGAGGACTGGTCGGGCAAAGGACGGGAGGTCTATTACATGGATCTTAGGGCCGACATCGTGATTGACCCCGACATCCTGCCCATCCTTTCCACCGAAATATTATCACAGAAAATTCCCTCCTTCGACTGGAGCGGAGGCCATTCGGGACGGCTTCTGCTTGCTCAAAAGGCTAGAAAGCTGGAGAAACTGTGGGAGGAATTCTTGGAAGAGAATAAGCCGATATTTGGCACGCTGACACTTAGAACGCATATCAGCGATAAGGACGTCATAGGAAAAAGCATCACCATTCATTTGGAAAAGCCTAATACGCTGTCTAAACTTCTTTCTAAGAAGGATCGTAATGAAGTGTTTTCGCTGAAAATCACTGGATTGATAGGAAAAAAAGACTTTGACGACGTGCTTGATGATATGTGTACCGTATGGAATGACTTTGAGGGCAAAGACGATGAGGAGGGTACTCCTGATTATGAAAATGCCGCACCCATCCGTCATCTTGATCTTGGTGAAGCGACATACGTTGATGGCAAAGAACTTCCTTACTTCGGCTATCAGAGTCAGTTGGAAACATTTATTCTTCCTAAAGGTATTACAAGCACCCTTATTAGCGGTGAATATGAATCAGGCACAACCGATTCTCAAAAATTGACAACATTGATATTGCCTAAAGGATTGAAAAGAGTTCGCAGTTTTTCAAACTGTCCCCATCTCACTAATTTGGTATTGCCGGAAAGTGTGGAAGAAATTGACGAATTCGCTTTTGCCGGCTGTACAGATATTACGAAGATACATATTCCTGCATCGGTAAAGAGGATGGATGGTACTTGCTTTGCAGACTGCGACTTGCAAGCATACGAAGTGTCCTCCGACAATCCTTATTTCACCGTAATGGATGGTGTGATTTATAGCAAAGACTTAACCACATTGGTCGCCTTCCCATCGGCTTATCCGCACAAACATTTTTCTGTTCCTGAAGGGACAAAAGTAATCGGCTATGGAGCATTTATGGACAGTCGTATAGAAACTATACATTTGCCAGACGGGCTGGAAACCATTGAAACATGGGCTTTTCAAGGAAGCAAAATCAAAAGTTTTGAAATGCCGGATTCTGTTACCAAAATCGACGAACTATTGTTCCGCTTTTGTACAGAACTTGAACATCTTAAATTATCGAACTCATTAGTAGAGTTGCCGGAACAGATAATTTCCTCATGTTCAAAACTGAAAGTCTTAGATATCCCATCTTCGGTAAAAAAAGTTGCTGCTACCAATTTGGTTTGGTGCAATTCGTTGGAGCATATAATATTTCGTGATGGATTGGAAGAAATTGTCAATGGCACAGCCATGATGGTTGAGAGAGGTCACCTCAAAGAGGTCAATTATCCAAAAACATTACGCAAGATTCCAGGCGGACTTTTCCACAACTGTCCTGAAGTAAAGGAATTCAACGTAGATGCCGAGAATCCATATTTCTGTACCATTGAGGGAGCAATTTATACCAAAGACGGCAAGAAGCTGATAGCGGTACCTGATGCTTGGCGCGAGGAGTTTGTTGTGCATGACGGGACTGAGGAGATTGATGGATTCGTCTTTTCTGATTTTTCCATTCTGAAGAAAATAGTTTTGCCCGAATCACTAAAAATCATTGGACACCGCGCCTTTGACGGCTGCGAGTCGCTGAAGGAACTTCGAATCCCCTGCAATGTGAAAAGTATTGACTATCGGGCTTTAGACGAATGCAAATCGTTGCGCAAACTTGTGGTAGAGGCTGTGAAACCGCCGAAGATGGTAGGTGTCAACAAAAATTGGGATTTTGCCGAGGAAAACAAAAAAATGTTGGTTTATGTGCCACACGGTAGTTTGAAAGCATACAAGGCCGCAAGGGGATGGAAAAGATTAAGAATCCGCGAACTGTCCTTAAATACAAAATTAATGTAAATCCATAATCTTAAAGCTATGGGCACAGATATATCGCATATAGTAAAACATGATTTCAAAATGTTTAACGACAGAGAAGCTTCGAGGGCATTTTGTGAAAAGATATATGAACATTTGCGCAAGGAATTGCTGCTGGGTGATGGTGATCCCGAATGGGATGAACCCGGAATACGGGATGACACAGAAGATTTCTTGCGAATTAGCATAGCGGATTATGATATGGATCTTTGCCTCTTACCTGATTTTTGGGAGATTGAATCCTACAATCGGTATTCTTTTTTATTGAGAGGAGACGCGGTGAGAAAGGCAGCATTCGATGTCGTTCATGCACTCGGGGCAAAGGAGGCATGGCACGCCGAAGAATATTTTACATGGAATGGGGATGCTATGGAATCCCCGGGGTGTAATTTCGAAGAATGGCTGGCTTATCTTGAGCGCGAATATGAAAAGCCAATACAGGAGTTTAGTTCTTCCGCTTATTGGAAATTGGATTCCAATGGTTTTTTAGATATCGAGCCCGTATATCACGACAGTTTCAAAGAGTGTTTTGCTGAGTTTGAACGTTTGCAGGAAAGCATCCCTGATTACCGACTGTTAGGGATATCCCGTGTGGGTGACCATTTCCTTCGCTGTGAAAAAAACGGAGAATTGTATTTGATTGACGAACGTTGGAAAAATCCTCTTATAGATGCACCTGTACACACTTATTGGACATTTGATAATTATTTTGTGGTGATAAAAGAGGGGAAATCGGCTTTGTATGATTCTCGTGGAGTTAGTCTTACCCCTTTTGTGAAGGGATTTTTTAAATGGAAAAGAACTTGCGATAAAATTCAACGTGGTGGAATAAAAATGTATCATGAGAGAGAAATCATTGAAAATGTTGAGGCAAAACTGAGTCTGACGGTATTTGAAAAATTTGATTATTAACAAAATGAAAACCATAATCTTAACCTTCAATTCCGAATCAGGATGGCTGTCGAATTCCAACGTGGATGGTATTTTCAGAAATGATGATTATTATGAAATATCCAACTGGCCCATTCATTGTCCTGATGAAATTTATCAAGGTGTGATTTTTTATATGTTACGTGTCGGAAAGTATAGTTGGGATATAATGATGAAGGGGAAATTCCGTTCCGCTCCCAGTCCGGACTTGTATTGGAACGGAAAAGGACAGCGACGACATTGGGCGAGACTCGCTATCGAACAATTGATTCATCCTGTTATCGGCCCAACGCTGGGAATAGACAAACTCGCTTCCGCCATTCCAACTGTCAATTGGAAGGAGTGTCCTTTCGAGATGATGCTTACAGAAGAGGAGTCTGAAAAATTAGAGCAACTGTGGGAACAGCATGTTGAGCTTCATTCTGCTGATTTTCAGAACCCGAAGAAAGTCCGCCATCTTCAGGAAGAATACGAAAAGATGGGAATTGGGGAGCGGGCAAGAAAAAAGATTATCGGTGTAGAGAAATTGGATGTTTTCTTTGGAGAAAAAAAGTCTTGCCTGCATGATGCTGTGGTAGAGAAATTTGAATACGATAGGGACAAAATGGAATTGAATGTGTGGGTTGGCAATTGTTGTCCTGAATGGTCTTTTGACGGAAATAATACGGTCTATATGATTCCATTCTGTTTTAAGGATGTGTATGATTTTAATATGAATATTGAACCGAGGAATGACTATATGCGAGGCGCTACAATTTATTCGATAGGAAATGGTATTCGCGCCTATTTTGAGTCTGCTCACATGGAAGTGTACAGTCCCGAACTGGAGATAGGGGAGATTGTGGAGATGAAAGTGAAATAAAATCGTATGCTGGCCCGCTTTTTGGTGCAGTGGGGTTGTAATTTTGCCGCGTTGAAAATAAAAATAATGTAGATTTGCACACGGAAGGAGGTACCGAAAATGTTTGAATTCTTTGTTTTCATATTATTCATGTACGTGGGGGTGAAAATCTCCCTGAAAGGTGCCGGAGCTGGCCACAGCTTTCGCAGACGCAGATAATTCCTGTCCCAACCCTCCTCTGAGCTATGTTTATTATGAAAATTCAACCATTTCAAGAATGAAATGATATAATGGAACAGCAACCACAATCCACAGAGAAAAGAGAGAAATATTGGAAAAAATGTATCCGAAAGAAAGAAGATCTTGATAACACAGAACATTGGGAAATCGAATTTTATACACAGGTACTCTATCAAGATGAAAACCTTGAATTGACAAAAGAGTGTGTCACAGGATATGCTATCCATAACCTAAAAAAGAAAGCGGGTATGACCTTTGGTGGATACGAAGTGCTTTTTGCCACCGACTTAAGAGATGTCATGCAGGATGACACATACCAAGGGATGACCAACATTGACTATTTGAGAATGAAAGGTTTTCCAATTACATTTGAAATATGGTGGTGATGGGCAGTGGATCAAAACAAAAGCCGAAGGAGGTTTTATTTATATCCGATAATTATACGTTAAGTTAAAGCAAAAAAAGAAAAGACGAAAGTCCTGTGACATAGAGATGCGATGTTGGTATTTTTTCTGGCCGCTGCTGCCCGCAGCGGCCGAAGCCCAATTCCCCTTCCCTTGGGAAGGGGTGGCCGGAGGCCGGGGTAGGGGCACCCGCAGTGGCCGTCAGGCCGCTGCCTGTCACAAGGAATTCAGATGCTCATATTACTACCCCGCCCTACGGGCACCCCTTCTTGAAAAGAAGGGGAATTGGGGCCGCACCGACACTGCAGTGCCAGTGCGAGAAATATAACACGAACGAGAGTCTAGACATGTTAGTGCTGCACTGTTTGGAAATAACTCCACAGTATCAACGTGCCTAAATTAAACATACTAAACTTTATATTCCCAACTATTGAAAAAAACTTTCCTCTGGTCCGCTTTTTGGCGCAGTGGGGTGGTATTTTTGCCGTGTAAATCTAAAAGCAATGTTTGTACGCGAAAGGAGGTGATGAAAATGTTAG
>JAEEQA010000062.1 GCA_016285085.1 Bacteroidales bacterium | reverse complement strand
GTAGCACCCCATTTGATGACACCCCCATCGGTAACAGTGTGCGTGGTGTAGCCCCTATTCGCGGATTCGCCATTGACAAGCAACCACCAGCCATACATACCTGCGGTATAGCCGGAGAAGTCGTAATCCTCATCCCGATAGTAGATTTGGTTCACTACACTTTCTCCACCATCGTAAAAGAAACGCTCGTCGGCAGCAGCGATGTCTTCCATCATTGTCTGTACGGTGACCTCGTCTTCGTCAAAACGGTAGCCCCATGCGAAAGCGACTTCGGGTTCGCACCAGGATACGATGAAAATCGCTTGGTTTTCACCTTCTCCCACCCAATACTTGATGTTGTTTGGGGAGATGGTGGCATCATCCTGCGCCTTCACCGCGCCAAACAGCGTGAAGAAGGCGACTAAAATCAATAGAACTTTTTTCATAGATTTTTGATTTTAAGTTATTTATAGAAAATGGATTTTTATTTGAAAACGATACAAGAGGGACAAACGCCCGCCTCGAAACTGAACTTCTTGTGTCCATCGGCACCGAAACAAATCACGTCGCCGTTGGTGGTATATTGATAAGCATCGGTGAGATAGACATCGCCATTGGCGGGATTGACCGCAATGCCGTAGGGCGCAGTGAGCGTGGTGCCGTCGGTGATAAACTGCTCCTTCACAATCTGTTCGGTGAGAACATCCATCACCTTCACCGCACATTGCTGCGTACTGTAATTATAATGATAGAAATAACAGAAATTGCCGCTGATGGTGAAGTTGGTAACGGCGAAATCAAAGGTCTGTACCACCTCATCGATTTGGCTGTCGATGCGCTGGAAGGTCATAGGCACATCACCGTAGTTGCCGTTGGATACCACATACACGTCACTCTGGCTGTCGGCAGCAATGCGGGTGGGGTTGATCACCACCGTGATCTCCTTTATCGGGGAGAAGGTAGCAAGGTCGAACACGGTGACGGTGTTGCCATAGTTGGGGTAATTGAGGCCGCCGGAGTTGGCGACATAGAGTTTGCCGTTGGCCACGCAGATGCCGTCGGGATTGCTGCCGGCCTGTGCCGTGGCGGTCAACTCCATCGTGGCGGTGTCAATCTTCACGACCGCCCCGTCGAAGCAGCACACGTACGCATAACCTCCGTCAAAAGCGATACGGCGGGGCTGCCGGCCCGAAAGGGAAATCTGCTTCAGCGACTTGGCTGTCTTGGTTTCCATAATCTCCACTGTTTCAGAAATATTAACCACACAATATAGCTTGGAACCATAGATTTGCAGGTCGTTGCCCGTGTCGCCGAGACCGCGGTTGTTGGCGGCAAGGAACGCATCGGTGGTGGTGCCTTTGTCGAAATCGTAAAAGAGAAGGCTGCTGTTGTTGTGGTCCATCAAACCCTCGCTAAGAACGTACGCGCCTCTCGAAACCACCTCGACGGGAACGACCGCGGGTTCTTCAACGGGATCGGGTTTTTCGCAGGAAAAAGCACACACTGCCAAGAGCGACAGCAACAGGATGATGGTTTTCGGGGTGTTTTGTTTCATAGTCCTCCAAATTTTACGGGAGGACACAGAAAAGGCAAAACGCAATGCGATTTGCTGAAAAAGCCTACCTCCCGAAGCTTTTTACGTCAAGTTGAATGGCAGGTTTTCTGACTTGTCTCACCCTCAGCGCCTTCCCATCCCAACACGGACAGTGGCTCGTAACATCAGGTTTTTCAGAGACTTACAGCAGCGGGTACTGTGCAGGATTCTCACCTGCTTCCCTCTCGAAACCGCAAGGGGTTTCTCACCATAAAACCGGCGGCAAAATTACAACTTTTTCTGAATTATAGAATAATGGAGTTAATGAATTCTTGTAGAAAGTAAAAAGTAGAAAGTAGAAGGTTCCCGCACACAGCCCTTCTTCAAACCTCCTACTTCTTACCTTTTACCTTCTACATTATATCCCTTTTTACAAATCGTACAGAATTTTTACGCCGTCAATCTTCTGGACCTCATCGTCCTCCATCATGTAGTCGGGGACGGGGAGGTGGGTGAGGACGGCAACGTGGTAGCCTTGCTCCTTCAGCATTTGCAGTTGCTCTTTCGTGGGCGTGAAATTGTAGCAGATGGCATCCGTGTAGAACATCGCCTCCGCGGTCGTGCAGTAATTTTCCCAATCCTCAAGGGCACGGACATTGAACAAGACAGTTCTTTCAGGAAGAATTTCCTGCAATTTCTTGTAATCCTGCACATTTTCTATCACTGCGGAACGCCACCACACATATCTCGATATATGATGATGACGATACCACGTGAAATTGAACTGGTACAATGCAACAAAAGCCATCATCGGGAACCATACAGCAAACGCCGCCACCCCGTTTTTAAGGAATTTTTGGATGATTTCTTCCAAACAACAACACAACATCCCGATACTCATAAAGCCAGCCACACACACGCAAAATGGGTATGTCGGCATCTTTGTTTTCGCCAGTGAAAAGAAAAGATAGACAAATAAAACCGTTACAACCAATGGAATACGTTTCTCCCATCTTTTAGAACGATAAACCAACAAACCGAATCCCGCAAGAATAATCAAGATGTGGAGAACTCTCTTCGGGGTGAATTTGATGGCTTCTGAAGTGATCTGATTATAATCTTTATCACCGATGTACAGGAAAGGAAGCGTCTTAAGATAAAAAACGTGCTCTTGTTGATGCCCTTCCAAAGCCAGCGAAAAATGGGCAGTATTGTCTCCCAATTCCACCCGTGCAACCTCAGGATAGGCTTTCAATGTGAAAATCTGCCATGGCAAAAACACCGCCACAGTTATGGCAAGGGCAGCCACAAACTGCGGTATTCTCCACTCTTTCAGACGAAAACGGTAGTTGCTGAGAAGATAAACTCCCCACACCAAATAGACCAGAAGTCCTGTCAGCCACTTGGTGAGAATGGCACAGCCGCTCAGCACGCCCGTAAGCACTGCCCAACCCCACTTGCGCCCGCTCCGCACATACTCCATCCACGACCATACAGAAGCAGTGACGTAGAACACGAAACAGACATTGTTGTGGTCGGAAACGCCATGCCCTGAAACCAAGTTGAGCAGGAACCACGAGAAGGCAGCAGAAAGAGCCGTGTAATAACCCAAACGTCTGTCAATAAACAGCTTGCCAATCCGATAACAGAGCGGCACCATCAGCGTGGCCATAACGACCGACGGCAGGCGCAACGTAAATTCGGAAACGCCGAAAAGCTTGAAACAAAGGGCAATCTGCCAGATGAACAGCGGCTGCTTGTGCAACCAGATGTAGCCGTGTGTCCATATCATCGGATTGAATTCCGTTATCGGCAGTTCCGGATAGAGGCGCGGCATCAGCGGCGTGTCCATACAGTTCTTGGCCACCAAGGCATGAAAGCGCTCGTCCCAGAAGTTGAGGAACGGGTCGGAGAGTGCGCAAAAAACAGAAAGGCACATCCCCCCCAGCGTCAGTAGCAACAGCGCAACACGGTCTTTTTTCGTATAGTAGAAAAAGAGGGAGACGGCGGCCAACGTCAGACCGAAAACAAGCCATATATTCTTGGCTGCGGAAAAGCCCGATAAGGTGAAAAACTCAACCATGGGAATCCAATTGATTCATTATCTAACTTTCAACTTCTGTCCGATCTGCAGAATGGAGGTTTCCTTGATATGGTTCAATTTGCAAAGTTTGGAAACGGTGGTATGATACTTGCGGGCGATGGAACTGAGTGTCTCCCCTTTCTTCACCCGGTGGTAAACCACATCGGAAGAACCGGAGGAAGAACCCTCGGAAGCCGTCTTCGCCGGTTCCACTGTGCCGGTCTGGCCGTTCACCACGGTGACTTTGATCTTGTTGCGGTCGATGTTCTGGTAGGCCTTTTCCATCGTCTTGGCAGTGATGTCGATGTCGGTATTGACGTGCCGCACGCTGTCGTCGAGGCGGTGGGAGAACAGCCATTCGTAGGTTTCCTCAAGGTAGAAGATTTTGGCAAGGGCGGCGTGACTCTGTCCCGGCAGTTTGGTGAAGCGGAGCAATGGGGTTTCGCCGCAGGCCTTCATCGCGTTCACCACCTTTTGGGATTCGCCCACGCCCACGGCGCGGTCGGCGGTGCCGTGCATGATCCACAGCGGAAACTTGTTGAGATTGCAGTACCCTTTGAGGTTGCCGCCCCCGCACAAGGCCATCGCCGCGGCCACACGGTCGGGATAGGTGCCGGTATAATTGATGGTTCCGTAACCGCCCATACTCATCCCGATGACATAGATGCGGTTGGTATCCACGGCGTAGTGCGCCAGTGTCCAATTGAGGATGTTCTCCACGTTGTCGGCCTTCCAGCTGCCGCCGGGCGACTGCGGCGCAAGGATGACGGCGTCGATGTCGTGGCCGTAGGAGATGGCGGTCAGCGGGCCGTACTTGCGCACCCGCGAAAGGTCGCTGCCGCTCAGGCTCGCCCCGTGCAAAAACAGGATCAACGGCTTCTCGGCGCGGGTGGAGTCGTAGTCACCGGGGGTATAGACCCAAAAATTGTAGCCGTTGGGCACGATGTTCCGAAACGACGCCAGTGTCTGACAGAACAGGGCCAGAGGAAGGGACAATAGAATTAATAGGAGGATTTTTTTCATTTTCGGTTTATCTGGAGGGGCGAATAATTATTCGCCCTTACATTGTCAATGTTGTTGTAGAGACGCAAAATTTTGCGTCTCTACATTGCATTATATCATATCGAAAACCCTGCCAGCCGTTGTTCCGCCAGCTTCTCATATTTCGTGCCGGGGCGGCCGTAGTTGGCGTAGGGGTGGATGCTGATGCCGCCGCGGGGCGTGAACAATCCCAGCACCTCGATGTAGCGCGGATCCATCAACTTCACGAGGTCTTTCATGATGGTGTTGACACAATCCTCGTGGAAGTCGCCGTTGTTGCGGAAGGAGAAGAGGTACAGTTTCAGGCTCTTGCTCTCCACCATGCGCTTGTCGGGGATGTAAAGGATCTTGATTTCGGCGTAGTCGGGCTGCCCGGTGATGGGACAGAGCGTCGTGAATTCGGGGCAGTTGAACTTCACCCAATAGTCGTTTTCCGTGTGACGGTTTTCAAAAGTTTCCAGCATTCCCGGACTGTAAACATCGGGATACTGGGTGCTGCTTCCCAACAGCTGCAAGTGTTCGTCTTTTCTATCCATAGTCTTGTTTTTTTTAGAGGAGGGTTACCAAGTACCTCCTTGGTTAGTAAATCGGCGGCAAAAGTACGATTTTTTTTGCGTACTTTTGCCGCTCTGTTTTTCAGCAACTACTTATGAAACGTAAACGTGTTGTACTGTCTGTAACCAACGACATCTTCAACGACCAGCGGGTGGACAAGGTATGCCACACTTTGCTTGACTGTGGCTTTGATGTATGCGTGGTGGGCCGAAGACACAAGAACTCAAAGTCCTTGGCCGATCGTCCCTACCAGAGCCGCCGCTTCCGACTCCTTTTCAACAAAGGCCCGCTTTTCTATGCAGAATTCAACCTGCGCCTCTTTTTCTACCTGCTGTTCGTGCGTTGCGACATTCTGACCGCCAACGACTTGGACACTCTTCTGCCCAATCTTTTGGTTTCAAAAATAAGAAGAAAAAAACTTGTGTATGACAGCCATGAGTATTTCTGTGGGATTTTAGAAGTAATTGAACGGCCTTTTGTCCGCAAGTGCTGGCACGCCATTGAACTTTTCTGTTTTCCCAAATTGCAGAACATCACCACTGTCAGCCAGTCCATCGCCGAGCAGTACAAGAAGGAGTACGGGAAAGAGGTCAAGGTGGTGCGCAACATCCCCCGCGCCGCCACCTTCCCAATCACCGAAACCCGCTCCTCGCTCGGACTGCCCGAAGACCGGCCCATCGCCATTATCCAAGGAACCGGCCTTCACCGCGACCGAGGTGTTGAGGAAACCGTTGAAGCCATGCGCCTCGTGGAAGGCATGATGCTGCTCATCGTGGGCAGCGGCGACGCAATTCCACCGGCCAAGGAGCGTGTCAAAGAGCTGCATATCGAAGACAAGGTTATGTTCGTACCCAAAGTACCCCCGCAGCTGCTGGCCAACTACACCTCCCTCGCCGACATCGGCATCGCCCTTGACAAGGATGTCAGCCCCAACCATCATTTCAGCCTTCCCAACAAGGTGTTTGAGTACATCAAAGCCGGTACTCCGCTGCTCTCCACCGACCTGGTCGAACGTAAGCGCATCGTCGAGCACTATGATGTGGGAGTGATCGTCCACGACCTCTCTCCGGAAAATCTTTCTGCAAAACTGATGATGATGGCACAGGACGAAGAGGCCCGCCGCCGATGGAAAGAGAACTGCAAAAAAGCCGCCGCCGAACTGTGCTGGGAAAACGAAGAAACCGTGCTGAAGGAAATGTATCTTTCGCTGTAATTATTTGAGACGGTGCATCTAATAAAATGAACTTGTAACCTTATAAACCCGTAACCCATATGCGTTATCAGCCACTTAACCCTCAATTTTATATTGAAAACCGCAAGAAAGTCGTCGGTGAAATCGAGTTGAACTCCTTGGTCATCCTGACCTCGAACAGCGAGTTCCCGCGTTGCGGCGACACCACGATGCCCTTCCGGCAGAATTCCGAAATGCTCTACCTCTCCGGCATCGACCAGGAAGAGACCTACCTCACCCTCGCTCCGTGGCACCCCGTGCCCGAGTACCGCGAGATCCTCTTCATCAAGAATCCCAGCCCTGAAATGGTGGTGTGGTTCGGTCATCGTCTGAGCAAGGAGCAGGCATCGCAACTTTCCGGCGTGAAGACGGTGATGTTCACCGATGATTTTCAGGATACCTTGCAGAACCTGATGTGCTATGCGCAGAATGTGTACCTGCACCTGCCGGAGAACCCGCGTATGCGCTGGGAGCCCATCACCCGCGAGCACCGTTTCGCCAAGCAGCTGATGGAGGAGTACCCGCTGCACACCTACCGCCGGCTGGCCCCCATCCTCTACCCGATGCGGGCGTTGAAAGCCCCGGAGGAGCTGGCCGCCCTGCGCCGTGCGTGCGACATTACCACCCAAGCTTTCGGGCGGGCCGTAAAGGCGGTGAAGCCTGGCAAGTACGAGTACGAAATCGAGGCGGAACTGGCTTACGAAATGCTCCGCAACGGCGCTACCGGCCACTCGTTTGCCCCCATCGTGGCGGCCGGCCCCGACACCTGCATTCTCCACTACATCAAGAACGACAAGGTGATGAAGGATGGCGACCTCCTGCTCATGGACTTCGGGGCCGAATACGCCAACTACGCCGGCGACGCCACCCGCACCATCCCCGTCAACGGCCGGTACACGCCCCGCCAGAAGGAGATTTACAGCAGCGTCCTCGCCATCTTCAAAGAGACCATCCCGCTCTTCAAACCGGGGATGAACATCCACAAAATCAACGATTTCGTCTTCCGCCGTATGGAGGAGGAACTGGTCAAGCTCGGTCTGCTGAAAGAGGCCGACATCAAGGCGCAGGATCCAGCGCACCCGCTGTTCAAAAAGTACTACATGCACAACACTTCCCACTTTATCGGGCTGGACGTGCACGATGTGGGGCAGCGCGACTGGACCTTCCAACCCGGCATGGTGCTCAGTTGCGAACCGGGCATCTATGTGGCCGAGGAGGGCATCGGCGTGCGTATCGAAACCGACGTGGTGGTGGCCGACAACCCCATCAACCTGATGCCCGACATGCCTGTTGAAGTCGAAGAGATTGAAGCACTTATGAATTAAAGAATGGAAAAAATCATCACCCTTGAACCCGTCACTGCCGTCGGCATTTACGGCAAAAACAATAAAAATCTCGACCTCCTTCGGAACATCTACCCCAAACTGAAACTCACCGCCCGCGGCGATGAGTTGAAAGTGATGGGACCTGACGAAGACGTTGAACTGTTTGAAAGCCGTTTTAACCTATTAGTGGCTTATTATGAGCACTTTGAAAAACTGACCGAAACCGATATCCTGAACATCACCGCCAGCGAGGACGAGCATTTCTACCTCTTGGACAACGACAAGATGAACGGCGACGTGATTCTTCACGGCCGCGAAGGGAAGGTCATCAAAGCCATCACACCCAACCAGAAACTGCTGGTCAAGAGTCTGGAAAACAACGATATGGTATTTGCCATCGGGCCGGCGGGAACGGGCAAGACCTACACCTCGGTGGCGCTGGCGGTGCGGGCCCTGAAGAACAAGCAGGTGAAGCGCATCATCCTCACCCGCCCCGCAGTAGAAGCTGGCGAAAACCTCGGCTTCCTGCCCGGCGACCTCCGCGACAAGCTCGACCCCTACCTCCAGCCGCTGTACGACGCCCTCCGCGACATGATGCCGATGGCCAAACTGCTTTCCTATTTGGAAGACAAAACCATCGAAATCGCGCCGCTGGCCTTCATGCGCGGCCGCACGCTCGACAACGCCTACGTCATCCTCGACGAGGCGCAGAACGCCACCGAAGCCCAGCTCAAGATGTTCCTCACCCGCATGGGAAAGAATGCCAAGTTCTTCATTACCGGCGACATAACCCAGATTGACCTGCCCCGCCACCAGCACTCCGGCCTCGTGCAGGCCAAGCGGATACTGAAGGGCATCAAGGGGATTGAGTTCATCACGATGGACCAGTCGGACGTGGTGCGCCACCACCTCGTCACCAAGATCATCCAGCACTACGAGCAGTGGGAGAATGAGAGGAAAGAAAATTCCCCCTCTACATAAAAGTTAAACAGTTGTAGGGACGCCATATCATGACGTCCCTGCTATTTGTCAGCTGCTAACAGTGAATAATACCTTCGGTTATATTTGTTCATTTTCTTTGCTTGCGCCCAAAGAAAATGAACCAAAGCCGCGAGTAAGCGAGCAAAAAGAAAGCTTGCTTGCTTTTTCGAGCGAGAGCGGCTTATGCAAAAGAAATGCGCTTTGCCGCTGCACGATTTTTACCTAAAATTGGCCGTTTCTCGCTAAAACGCGAAAACTTGCAACACTGCATTTCATTCCGTGTTGCTTCGGACAGCTCGCGTTTCTTCACGCTCGAAACGACACAATTTCTTAACGGCAAAAATCGCAAGGCGGCGTGCGACTTCAACACTGCACCGTATTTCTGGAAGTTGCGGCCAAATCGTTCACCCCGGAGGGGTGATATTTATTAACCCCAGACAAGGCCGCATAGCGGATGCAGTCTGGGGACTGGGGGCATCGTGCGCCCGCCCGCGGCACGGGCGGCAGGTACGGAAGAACACCTCAGATGATGCCGCGGAAGAGAGAAAGAGAGGATGATTTCATTCCTCTTTTTGACATAAAAAACAACTTTGATGAAATTGCTACTTCACCTTCTGGAACCGCTTGGACAGTTCGCCGTTGGCGATAGCCTCGTTCAGGTCGGAAACGATATCCTGGAACTGATGGCGACGGCCACAGTCCCACATTTCCGTGATGGGGTTTTTGTCAATGATTTTCTTGTAAAGTTCTGATACGGAAGGCGCTTCACTAAGGGCTGCATACTCCTCGTACGTATAGGAGAGAAACGCCACATTTTCGCTGATACCCCGGTTGTCGAGCCAATAGCCATCCTTCAGTTGCGTGGGTACGGCCAGTTGCCCGTTGGTATAGACATCGCGGGGATGCGGGTAGGAAACGATGGTCTTCTTGTCTGCCGAAAGGATGACGGGCACCTTCTGGCTATAGTCTTTTTTCATCTTGTAAATAAACACTTTCGGCGATGCAACGGCCGCCGGAGAAGCCTGAACCACGGTGATGGCCGCCCCGCCGCCGCCGTTTCCCTGCGAAGGTACACTTTCGGCAACCTCTTTTTCAGTATGACAGGCCATAAGTATCATCATTGGCAAAAGAAAGAAAAGTGTGCGTTTCATTTTGATAGCATTTTGAAAAAACGGGCAAAAATACATAATATTCCGTACTTTTGCACCCATTTTTGAAAAAGTATGTTTTATCCCGAGAATTTTGAAGAGAAAATAGGTTTCGACGCCCTGCGGCAACGGCTCACCGACCACTGCATCAGTGAGATGGGGCGCGAAATCATCCACGATATCCAATACAGTGACTCTTTTGAAGAAATACAGAAGAAATTATTAGAAATCAACGAGTTCAAAGAAATCCTGCTCCTTGACGACCCGTTTCCGGCGCAGGATTACTACGACCTCCGCCCCACCCTCACCCGCATTGCCATCGACGGAACCTTCATCGAACTGGACGAATTAGCCGAACTGCGCGGCCTCATCGCGGCGGTCATCAACGCACACGTCTATCTCCGCGTCAAGCACGAGGACGGCAAGTACCCCAACCTGTGGAACCTTTGTGAAGATGTAGTTCTCGAAAAGCAGCTGCTGGCCGCCATCAACCGCATCCTCGACCCGAAGGGCGGTCTGCGCGACGACGCCTCGGAGGAGCTGCGCCGCATCAAAAGCGCCATCATCCACATCTCCAACGATGCCGACAGGAAAATCCGCAAACTGCTGACCGCCGCCAAACAGGACGGCATCACCAAGGAGGATGCCGAAATGACCGTCCGCGACGGGCGCCTCTGCATCCCCGTGCAGGCGCAGTTCAAGCGCCGACTGCAGGGCTTTATCCACGACGAGTCGGCCACGGGGCAGACGGTTTTCATCGAACCGACGGAGGTTTTCGCCGCCAACAACGAACTGCGCGACCTGATGAACGCCGAGAAACGGGAGGTCATCCGCATCCTCACTGCCCTCACCAACGAAATCCGCGGCTCGATTCCGAACCTCCGCGAATACCACCACTTCATCGGGACCCTTGACAGCATCCGCGCCAAGGCGCTGTTGGCCATCGACCTCAACGCCTCGATGCCGCGCCTCACCGACCATACCGTCCTGCACCTGCACCGCGCCGTCCACCCGCTCCTTTTCCTCAAATTCAAACCCCTTGGACGAAAGGTGCAACCCCTTGACATCGAACTGGATCCGCAGCAGCGCATCCTCATCATCTCCGGTCCGAACGCAGGCGGGAAATCCGTGTGCCTCAAAACGATAGGGCTTCTCCAATACATGCTCCAGTGCGGCCTCCTCGTCCCCGCCGACGACGCCTCCGAAATGGGCATCTTCCGCGACTTTTTCATCGACATGGGCGACGAGCAGTCCATCGAAAACGACCTCAGCACCTACAGTTCGCACCTGCGCAACCTCAAGGTGATGCTGGAAAACCTGGACGACCAGTCGTTGTTCCTGATTGACGAATTCGGGTCCGGCACGGAGCCGACCCTCGGGGCGGCCATGGCTGAGGCGGTGCTGGAAGCCTTCTACAAAAGCAGGGCTTTCGGCGTGGTCACCACCCACTACGGCAACCTCAAGATGTTCCCCGACAGCCATCCCGAAGCCTTGAACGGTGCGATGTTGTTCGACACCAACGAATTACGCCCGCTGTTCGTCCTCAAGACCGGTCATCCGGGCAGCTCCTTCACCTACGAAATCGCCCAGAAAATCGGATTCCCGCAGGCGATTATCGACAACGCCATCCAGAAGTCGGGCACGGCGCAAATCGACTACGAGCGGAAGTTGCAAGAGATTGAGGTCGCCAAGCTGAAGATTGACGAAAAGTTGAAATTGGTCACCTCTGCCGACAACCACCTGGCGGAGATGATTGCGGAATATGGCGAGAAATTCCACGATTTGGAATCGCGCCGCAAGGAGATTCTGCAAAAGGCCAAGAACCAGGCAACGGCCATCATAGAAAATGCCAACAAGCTGATTGAATCGACGATAAAAGAGATCAAGGAGGCGAAGGCGGCACCTGAAAAGACACGGCAGATCCGGCAGAAGGCGGAAGAGACGAAGGAAAAACTCCGTACCGAAATCGACGAGTTCGAGAAGTCGGAGGGGCCGAAACCCGCGGTGCCGCTCAAGCACATCCGCCCGAAACAGGCCGTCCACGAGAAACCGGCGGAGGACCCGACCATCCACGTCGGCGACTCGGTGCTGATGGTGGATATACAGACGGTGGGCGAGGTGGCCGACATCAACGGCGAGGATGTCACCGTGGTTTTCAACTCGGTGTCGTTCCGCACCACGATGAAAAAGCTGACGAAAATCAGCCGCAAGGAGGCGAAGGAGGTGAAGAAGCACGGGGTGAAGGTGAACAGCGGAACGTTGAGCGAGGCGCTGAACCAGCGTGTGGCGGCGTTCCAAAGCACCCTCGATATCCGGGGCGTGCGGGCGGAGGAGGCCATCCTGATTCTGGAGGAGTACATCGACGAGGCCGTTCTGCTCAGCATCCACCAGGTGAAAATCCTGCACGGGAAGGGCAACGGCATCCTGCGCAACATCGTGCGGCAGCAGCTGGCCAAGCGGCGCGAGGTGGTGAGTTTCCGCGACGAAGAGCTGGAGTTGGGCGGGTACGGAATCACCGTGGTGGAGCTATAGGCAACATTTTTTTATAAGAATTGTAAAAACACACGTCAAGCGTTACAATGGAAAGCGACAGGGAGTTAATACGCAAGTGCAAGGAAGGCGACCCGAAGAGCCAGTCCCGGTTGTACGACAAGTACGCGCCAGCGCTGATGGGCATCTGCCTGCGTTACGCCCGCAACGAGGAGGACGCAAAGGACATCCTGCACGACTCGTTTGTCAAAATCCTCACCAACCTTGACAAAGTGGATGAAAACGGCGCCTATGAAAGCTGGATGCGCACGATTGTGGTGAACACAGCCATCAACGCCTACCGCGCCAAGATGAAGACCGGCCTGCCTGTGGACCTTGACGAAGTGCAGGAAACGGTGGAGGATGTGCGGATCGTGCAGAACGACTTCCTTTCGCAGGAAATTCTGCTCCGCTTCATCAGCGAACTCCCCGACGGTTACCGGACCGTTTTCAACCTGTTTGAAATCGACGGGTATTCCCATCTGGAAATATCGCAGATGACCGGAAGCTCGTACAGCACCGTGAGGTCGCAGCTGTTCAAGGCCAAGCGGGCGCTGAAGAAAAAGATCGAGGAACACCTCGGCGAACTGATGAAAAAATCGAAAGACGGCACGCCGTCATTTTGACAACATATTGAAGATGAGCAAAGAACAAGAGATAGGAAACCTTTTCAGAGAGTCGCTGCAAGGCTATCAGTCAGAGCCGCCGGCCGGGACGTGGGATGCCATTGCCCAGGACAAGACCCTGCTGAAATTCAACCGCCGCAAACGCATGGGGCGGCTGGCCAAGTTCACGGCGTTCCCCCTTGCCGGCCTCATTGCCGTCATCGTCATCTCCATCGCACTATTCCCCAAACCGCCGAAGGACGAAAGCCGCGCCGTCGCGACCGAAACCGCCACGGCAACCATCCCCGCTGTCACCACACCGGCACAAACGTCCTCCGTCGCTCCCGCTGCAACGGACGGCACTGTTCCGACCGCCCCGGCCCCGCGCCAGAATACCGACATTGTCGCAACGCAGCCGTCTGACGACCAAGCGACGGAAACCGCCAATGAAACACCGGCGGTTGCGGAGACGCCGGCCGTGTCGGAGAAACCTGCGGCATCGGCGAAACCCGACCGGGATCGTCCGAAACCCGAAGCTGAAACATTGGACATCCGCAGGTCTCCCCGCTTCACCGAAAGCGACAATGACCTCATTGAGCCGCAGCCGAAGTCCGGAAAATCGGGACAGCTGCTGTGGAGCCGTGACACCACCGTGTGCCGCAATTCCAAACTGACCCTGTTCGTGCAGAACGCGGTGGACGTGCACTGGAATATCGGCTGGCAGGGCGAGTCGGTGACCATCTACCCCGAAGAACCGCTCGTAGTAGCCGCCACCATCACCACCGGCGACAAGACCGACACCACGATTTACATCCATATCGGCGTGGTGGACTGCGGCCTGTGGATCCCGACGGCCTTCACGCCCAACAGCGACGGCCTGAACGACGAATTCCTCGTCCACGCACCCGCCGACATCAACCGTTACGAGTGCACCATCTACGACCGTTCACGGGGCATTTTGTTCCGGACCCAGAACATACACCAGGGCTGGGACGGCACCTTCAACGGGAAGCCGCTGCCCTTTGGCTCCTACTTCTACATCATCACCTACTACGATGCCCTCGGCATCAAGCATGTGGAGAAGGGGCAAATCACATTGATACGGTAAACGAAAGCCCGGCAATACGAGCACAAGATAAAAGTATTTACACCGATAAAACACCCTTTGGGGTTGCTAAAAAAATAGGGCTGCCACATTGTGACAGCCCTACGTTTGAGCGGAAAACGAGACTCGAACTCGCGACCCTAACCTTGGCAAGGTTATGCTCTACCAACTGAGCTACTTCCGCTGAAGATTGTGGATCGGAAATCGAGACTCGAC
>JAEEQA010000061.1 GCA_016285085.1 Bacteroidales bacterium | reverse complement strand
TCTCGGAGAGACGCTACTTATAATATGTATAGAATTAGTTGCAGGAAACGTCCCGTTTTCTGCATTTTTTTGTTCAAAAATGCCAAAAATATGGTATTTTTGCACCCTCAAATCATGTACAAACCAAAAACAAAACCAACAATTCAACAGATAAACAAATAAATATAGTATAATAACCATCTGAGCTTTACGCTCTTATTCTCCTGCTGAAAAGTCTGGAAAACTAATATGTAAGTGAGAATAAGCTTGCGATAAGTTCACGTCTTGGGCGTGAGCAGTTTCGTGCTTATTTACTTACAAGGCAATTCCAGACGCCTTCAGCAGAAATAAGCACACCAAGGGAACGGCGAACGCCTTTTTCTTTTGGGAGAGCTGGAGCGGGAGCTAAATTTTCCCAAATTAGTTTCAATTGTGATTACAATAGATATTTTCCCAAAAGTACTTAAGCTCCTCGGTTTTGCTGAGCAAGGCAATATTTATAAAAAAGATTTTCCCACTCTTGGAATGTGCACAATGAGTGCTGATTTCAAAAACAAGCAATTAAATTACCCCGAAAATTTTGGTTTCACAATAAACGACCGCACGACCTGCAACTTCGAGCATCCCGAAAATTTTGTGGTTTTCGAATGTGTGCATCGGTTGCTCGAAAAGGGTTATCGCCCAGAACATATCGAACTTGAAAAGCGTTGGAATCTCGGACACGATGCCAAAGGCGGCAAAGCTGATATTTGTGTCTATAATCAAGACAAGTCGCAGATGTTGCTTATCATCGAGTGCAAGACCGCAGGAGTGGAACACACCAAAGCGTTGAAACTCCTGAAAGAGGACGGCGGGCAATTGTTCTCCTATTGGCAGCAGGAACGTTCCACAAAATGGCTTTCACTCTACACTTCTGAGTATAAGGATGGGGAATTAATATTTGAAAATAATGTAATCGATTGCTCTGATGATGAGAATGTTAAGAAGTTAGCAGCAAAGGATAAATCCATAAAATTGTACGAAAAAGCTCAAACAGTAAAGGATTTGTTTGATGTTTGGGATGAGACATACGACAAAATCATTTTTGAAAAAGGAGTTGTTTTTGGAGAGGAGTCCCAAGCGTATCAAATAGGTGTGCCTCCATTAAGAAAGAAGAATTTGGAGGATTTCAAGCCCGAAGACAAAATTGTAAACCGTTTTGAAGAGATTTTGCGCCATAACAATGTGAGTGACAAGGAAAACGCTTTCAACCGGTTGGTGGCTCTGTTTATCTGCAAATTGGTGGATGAAACGCAAAAAACAGACAATGATGTGGTGGAATTTCAGTATAAAACTGGCACTGACACATACGAAAGTCTGCAAGATCGTCTGCAACGGCTTCATAAAGAAGGGATGGAGAAGTTTATGGGTGAGGAGATTTTTTATGTGTCGGATGATTATGCTGAAAACCTCTTTGCACAAAAATTCAATGACAATCGCCGAAAAGCCGCAATTGAAGATTTGAAAAAGACCATCCGTATCTTGAAATTTTATAGCAATAACGATTTTGCTTTCAAGGATGTGCACAATGAGGAATTGTTCTTCCAAAATGGCAAAATATTGGTTGAGGTGGTGCAGCTGTTTCAGAAATATAGAATTGTCTATCCATCGAAACATCAGTTTCTTGGCGACTTGTTTGAACAGTTGCTCAACAAGGGATTTAAACAAAACGAAGGACAGTTTTTTACTCCTATGCCCATCACGCGCTTTATATGGGATTGCCTACCGATGGATAAGATTGTCCGCAAAGGCGAAAATTTTGCCTTCCCGAAAGTGATTGACTATGCTTGTGGTGCCGGACATTTCTTGACTGAAGCGGTGGAAGCGATAAATGCCTATTTTACAGCAACTGATAATGCCGATGCTATACGTGAAAACGCGTGGTGCGAGCATCATATTTACGGAGTGGAAAAGGATTATCGCTTGGCGCGAGTGGCGAAAGTGTCGCTCTATATGAACGGTGCGGGTCAAGGAAATATAAAGTTCGGTGATGGACTGGAACAATATGAGGAAGAAAAAATCTGCAATTATTCTTTTGATGTTTTGGTGGCCAATCCTCCCTATTCTGTAAGTGGTTTCAAAGCCCATTTGAAACTGAAAAACAACCGTTTTGAATTGTTGGACCGTAATTTGATTAGCAATGATGGCAGCGAGATTGAGACGTTATTTGTGGAACGGATAACCCAATTGTTGAAGCCGCAAGGTGTCGCAGCGGTTATTCTTCCGTCATCCATATTGAGCAACGACAGCAACAGCTACATGACAGCCCGTGAAATTCTTTTGCAGAATTTCTACTTGCGTGCTATTGCACAGTTCGGAAGTAAGACTTTCGGGGCAACCGGTACGAATACCGTTGTGCTTTTCCTTGAAAAATACAACGAGCCTCCGAAAAAGTGCGAAATGGTGAAGGATATTGTAAATGCCATTCTTTCAGGTAATTTTACCGACGATTGGGAAGATGCCGATGTCTTTAAAATTTACATGCAAAAAATAGCTGTTCCTGAAGATTTGTATAGGGCTTTTGCAAAAGAAACTGCGACAAAGGATGATTTGGGAAGTAATGAATATTTTGCCCAATATATCAGTTGGTTCGACAATCTGACCGAAGTGACGAACAAACGGAAGAGCAACAAATTCAAAAAGCTTGGTGAGGCAGAGCAGCAAAAGGAAATTAGGGAATGGTTCTTTAAGTTGGTAAAAGAAGTTGAGCGAGAAAAACTTACCTATTTCGCCTTGGTTTACAAACAGAGCACGCTCACTATCGTTGCACCTGCCGACAATGCGGAACAGAAGAAATTCTTGGGCTACGACTGGAGCAATCGTAAAGGTGCGGAAGGCATCCAGATTAACCAGCCCGGCGGAATGCTTTACAATGATAGTAACCGATACGATAATGACACATTAGCTGCCGCTGTGCGCCACTCCTTTAATGACAGAACAATTTCATTACCAGATACATTAGAGAAATATTATGCCTATCTGCGTACACAAGATATGCTGGATTTCAGCCGAACGACTTTCAATAAGGCAATCAAACTGACTGCTGACAAGAAGATAGAAATTGTGAGCAAGTATCCGTTGGTGAAGTTGGGCGAAATTTGCAATATGTATCAACCCAAAACAATATCTGGTAATGAAATAAAAGAAAAAGGTAAATATAAAGTTTTTGGAGCAAATGGAGTAATTGGTTTTTATGAAGAATACAATCACGAAAATGCAGAAGTGGCAATGACATGTAGAGGTGCTACATGTGGAACTATAAATATGACAGAACCTAAATCTTGGATTACTGGTAATGCTATGGTGATTACTCCAAAAGAAGAGAAAAAAGTATTAAAACTATATCTAAAAAATTATTTATCTTATACTGACATATCTCATATTATTACTGGTTCGGCACAACCTCAAATTACAAAAGCTAATTTAAGTCCTCTGCAAATACCACTTCCTCCTTCTGATATTCAGCAAAAAATTGTTTCCGAGTGTGAAAAGGTTGATGAAAAATACAACTCCAGCCGAATGAGCATAGAGGAATACAAGAAGAAGATAGAGACGGAAATTAATGGAGTGGAAGGTCAAAAGAAAAGCATAAGAAGCTTGTGCTCTGTCATAAATCCATCAAAGTCAGCTATACGTGATATACCTAATGATACGGATGTGTCTTTTGTTGATATGCCGTCCATTAGCAATGATGGTTTTATAGAAGTGAAAACGGATAAACCATTAGGTGAATTAAGAAAAGGTAGTTATACATATTTCGCTGAAAATGATATAATTATTGCTAAAATAACACCTTGTATGGAAAATGGTAAATGTGCTATCGCAAAAGATCTAACTAATGGGATAGGTATGGGCAGTTCAGAATTTCACGTGTTTAGATGCGATACATCCAAAATCAATACAGAGTTTATGTTCGCTTTCTTGAACCGGGATGTCGTCAGAAAAGAGGCAGAAAAAAGAATGACAGGAGCAAGTGGTCATCGTCGTGTGCCTATTTCATTTTATGAGAATTTAGAGATGCCCATTCCTACTTTGTCAGACCAGCAACGTATTGTTTCCGAAATTGAATCCTACGAAGCCGAAATCGCCAAAGCAAAAGCAGTGATGGCAGGTTGTGCCGAGCGGAAGAAACAGATTTTGGAGAAGTGGCTGAGGTGATTCCCATTCGCGTAATCCGCGCAATTCGCAGTCAATTAGTCGCGTGTCTCCGACACGCTTTGGTCGCGAGTGGCCGCCCTTCCCCAGACTGCACTCACTACGTTCGTTAGTCTGGGGTTACTGAAATATCACCTCTCCGAGGTGAGGCACGATAACCATCGTTTTCTGAAATACGGTGCAATTCCGAAGTTGCACGCCACTCACTTCGTCCGCTTGTGTGAGCACTACCTCTTTCTCAGGCTTTCCATCCATAGGTAGCGTGCTGCCTGCATCAGGAAACTTGCGTTGTCGAACTGCTTTTTCCCGTAGAATTTTTCTGGAATAATGTCGTTCACCCATTGCGACAGCGCAGGAAGATAGCATCGGAAGTGGATGCCGTGGTATGTCACCGTCCACGGGAGAAACCAAGCGTAATGTTCGTCAGGATAGGAAATGTTCGAAAAGAGCAAACTATCCCCGTTCTCATTGGTGATCTGCACCTCGAACCAGACTGCGCCGCCCGTGCTAAACCAATAGTAGTTATCTTTTAAAATGATGGACATCGTCTCCGCCCCCAACGTGTCAATATGTTCAGGCACAGACAGGTAGAATTCTTTGAAATAGAGAAGAGCCTCCACAAAAATCTCAATAGGTATGTCGGAATATATGAGGTCGTTCATCGGGCAGTCTGCCTTTTCCACCTTGTCGGCAAAACGTTCTTTGTCTGTACGGTTGATGTGGAACTCCGCGATGGCGGGCATTTGCTCGGGCCGCCGGTCGATGTCGGCAAGGATGTCATACAGTTCCCGACTGTTCACCTCTTTTTTTATCCGAATGCGTTGGCGTTTGATACGGTAGGGTTCCTCGTAATGCTCTTTCCTGTAAAAATGGGTCAGAAGGGCATGGCCTGCCCGCAAAGAGCTGTCGCTGTTGGCAGTAAGTCGGAGCGTGTCTTGCCTGTAAACAGAACATCCTGAGTTGAGAAGGACCGATTGGATGGGGGAGGAGAGGAAGTCGTGCAAGGGCTCTGTAAGTGTATAGGGTGCCGTCTTGCCGTCTCGAAGGGTGCATGTGTAGTGGCGCCCCCCGTCCCAGAACATTGCCACGGTGTCATTTAACAGCGTTATGTCACTGGCATTTTCTTGAAAACGTAAATGCCGGTACCATTCCCTGCCTTGTTTGCCGGCGATATAGAGCACGTCATTGTCAATCCCCCACAAGATTTTTTCTCCTTCTATCACTACTTTGGGGTCTATTTTCTTTTCGTAGGTGTAATAATCGGATGCGTAATCCACGTGGCTGCTATCGACCTTGCATAGGATGCGCCCCCTTGCATAAACGTACAAAATGCCGTTGCGCATGGTGGCGTCCACAGGGCGTGCGGGCAGCGGTTCTTCGCAAAACAGCCGGTACTCCGTGGGCGAAGTGAAAATCATCACCTGCAAATCATCGGTGACGGCAATCAGGTTCCCGCTTTCATGGTCATGGAAAAAGTCCACAACGTTCAAGGGAAAATGCTTCCATTCCACCCTTGAAGATGATGTGTAGAAGACTTCGTCACGAATTCGGACAATCCAAAAATCTTTCCAAATCAGTGCCTTGTCAATTTTTGTGTAGCGCTCCTTGTCCTGCGGAGACGGGATTCTGCGGACAGAAGCCCAGTTGTCATCGGTGAACAGAAGTGTTTGGCCATCAAAGTAATCATGGCTGCCGGTTAATCCGAAACGTCCGTCTTGCATATCAATAAAAGTCAGACAGAGCGTAGTGTCCTCTACGGGCAAGTGCAGCGTCTGGAACGTCTCTCCGCGGTCTTCGGAGTAATAAATGGTGCTCTTCCTGCTGGCCAGCCACAGGCGTTTTCGGTCATCCATGCATCCGTATCGGATGGCGGTGGATTTCCCGAAGTCCCGTTTCGACCAAGTGTGGCCGCTGTCCACGGTAAGGTAATAGTAGTTCGTTGGGTCCCATGTTCCCGGGGTGAGCAAGGCGGTATCTGGACTGAAAAAGAATAGCTTGTGCTCCACAAAACCGTAATAGGGTTCTCTCTGGCAGACTGGTGTGGCGCTGTGCCATTCTGATTCAAAGTCGTCGGAGAAGTAGGCGAGTCCGTAGTTGGAAACGAGCCAGTATTTTCCGTCGGGTGCGAAAGCGAAGGCGGTTTGTCCCTCAAGGTCAATGCTGGCGCGCTGGTTCTCCCTGCACACGTTCACGCCCAACTGCTTCAGAAGCACGGTGTCCTGCCCGTGCAGGGGGGTGGCAAGGGCGATGCATAACAGAAGGAGCAGGCGGCGGGACTTCATTGTAGTGATGTGGAAAAGGTAAAACTAGTGGTCGGCTATTTGAATGAGCGGTTCTCCGAGCGCTACAGAAAGTTGGGACAGCGTCCGTAATGTATAATTAGGAAGTCCGGTTGTCCACCGTGAAACTATGGATTCGTTTTTCCCTAATTTTTGGGCAAGCTCTCGCTGAGTCATATTTTTCTCTTTGAGGAGCAGATCAATTCGGGCGATAATATCTGCTGAAAGTTGCACTTCTATCATTATTTCTGGAGAAACTTTCTCGGTTTTTTCTTGAAACCATTCCTGTTGGTTTTTCATATCAGATCAATTGTTGTCTTCTTTTTCATAACGCGGCAAAAATACAAAATTTTACATATATATCAAGTTTTTTTCTGAAAATCATAAAAAAAGATAACATGAAGCTATTTGTCTGCACCATACAGAAACACGGCGCGAGATCGAAGTCTCGCGCCGTGTTTATAGTTGTTATTTAATGGCTTCACCATTCCGTTGCGAACGTAGAGAGCAACGGAATCCCTTCCCTACTTCAAGTGGCTGTCGAACCAGTCGATGAAGTTGCGGTGCCAGAGGAGGCTGTTCTGCGGTTTCAGCACCCAGTGGGTCTCGTCGGGGAAGTAGAGGTAGCGGGCCTCCAAGCCGCGCATCTTGGCGGCGTTGTAGGCAGCCATGCCCTCGGAAGCCACGATGCGGAAGTCGAACTCGCTGTGGATGACGCAGATGGGTGCGTTCCATTTGTCAACATACAGGTGCGGCGAGCAGGCGTAGCTCTTCTTGATCTGCGGGTTGTCCCAATCCCAGTAGGGTCCGCCGAGATCCCAGTTGTCGAACCAGAGCTCCTCGGTTTCCAGATACTGCTGCTCGAAGTTGAACATGCCGTTGTGGGCCAGCAGCACCTTGAAGCGGCGGCCGTCCTGATAGCCCTTCACGTCGTAGTTGTGGCCGGCGAGCCAATAGACGCTGTAGCCGCCGAAGCTTGCGCCGCACGCCCCGAGACGTTCCTTGTCAATCTGTTTCACGCTGTCCGTGAAGAAGTCGGCGGCAGCCATGTAGTCCTGCATGCAGAGGCCGCCGTAGTCGCCGCTGATCTCCTCGCACCACTCCGTGCCGAAGCCGATGGTGCCGCGGCGGTTGGGCGCGATGATGAAGTAGCCGGCACCGCTCATCACCATGAAGTTCCAGCGGGTGCTCCAGAACTGGCTCACCATCGACTGCGGACCGCCCTCGCAATAGAGCAGCGCCGGATAAACCTTGGTGCTGTCGTAATCGTAGGGGTAGATCAGCCATGTGAGCATCTTCTGGCCGTCAACGGTGGTGATCCAGTGTTCTTCCACCTTGCCCATCCGCACCTGCGACAAAACCTCGTCGTTGATGGCGGTGAGTTTCTTGCCTTCGGCTTTGTCGTCGCTGAGGTTATAGACATACACCTCCGACGGGTACTGGATGGAAACCTGGTCGGCATAGAGCTTGTCGCCCACCAGTTCGAAACCGTGGATGTCGTGGTAGCCGTGCGAAATCTGGCGGAAGGTCTTGGTGGCTGGATCGCAGGCGAAGATTTCGTCCATGCCGCGGTAGTTCACCACTCCCACAATCTCCTTGTCATCGTCGGTCCAGCTGATATTGGTGAAGTTATAGTCAAAGTCGGTGGAAAGGTCCGTACGCTCGTTGGTAGCGAGGTCGAGCACCATCAGGCGCAGTTTGTCGCTTTCGTAGCCATCGCGTTCCATGCTTTCCCAAGCGATGTACTTGCCGTCGTGGCTGAAGACGGGGTTCTGGTCGTAGCCCTTGATATCCTCGCAGAGGTTGCGGGTGGCGCCTTTCTCAATGTCATACAGGAAGATGTCGCTGTTGGTGGAATGGGCGTAGTCGGCGCCGGTTTTCTTGCGGCAGGTATAGGCAATGGTTTTGCTGTCGGGACTGTAGTTGTACTGCTCCACGCCGCCCCACGGACGCATCGGGCACTCGAAGGTGCTGTCAATGAGGCAGGTGGCATTCTCCACATCCACCTTTTTGCCGTCAAAGCTGGCGAGGAAGATCTGCGGGTACTCGTCCACCCAGCAGTCCCAATGGCGGTACATTAGGTCTTCGTTGATGCGGCCGGTGGTCTTGTCGAGGCCGTCGAACAGTTTGTCGATGTGGCCGGGACGGACGACCTGCTTGGTGGAGATGAAAACGATGGACTTGCCGTCAGGGGCCAGTTTGAAGCCTTCCAGCCCGTTTTCGATGGTGCCTACGGTTGTCTCTTTCTTGCTTTTCACATCCATGGCGATGATGTTGTTGTCGCGGCAAAAGAGCAGGGTGTTGTCGTCCTGCCAAACGGGGTTGAACTCGCTGGCGGCGGTGGTGGTGAGGCGCACGGCTTCACCGCCCTCAGTGGGCATCAGGTAGAGTTCGGCGTTGCCTTTGTTGTCCTCCATGCTGTAATAGGTGAGGGCGTAGGCCAGCTGTTTGCCGTCGGGGGAGACGGCGGTTTCGCCCATCTTGCCCAGCGACCACATCACTTCGGGAGTAAACTGGCCGTTGTTGACTTGTACTTCGGGTTTTCCGATGACTTTTTCGTCATCCTGTTTTTTGTTGCAGCTAACGCAAACAAGTAAGGATAAAGCAATTAAAAAATAGATTTTCTTCATATAAATAGATTTTGATGATTTCTGGTTGGAGGCGCAAAAGTACACAAAAAAAAGAGACAAACTTGCTGTTTGTCTCTTTTTTCAGGGCGGGCCGGACGAGGCTCGAACTCGCGACCCCATGCGTGACAGGCATGTATTCTAACCAAACTGAACTACCGGCCCTTTTGTCTCACTTGGAGGCTGCAAAAATACATTATTTTTGGTTCACAAAGACGTTTCTGTGAATTTTTTTCAAGAAATTTTTATTTTGTGATTATCAGTCGTTTATAATGAATTTTGGACTTGTTATATAGGAAAATGATTCAAATTCTCATCGTTCTGATGTTTAGATTTCGGAGTTTTTTGCGCAATTTACGACAATTTCAGCGGCCCGCGCCGATGCGCCGCGCCCTCCCAAACGGGTCAGCAACTGCGTGTATTCTTCCGACATTTTCCGGCATACGGTTTCATCGAAGAGGATTTTGTCCATTTCCGCTTTCAGCCGCTCCGCTGTGAAGTCGTACTGGATCAGCTCTGTCACCACCGGCGCGTCCATCACGAGGTTCACCAGCGAAATGTACTTGATGGTGTCTTTCACTACCGCCATCGCAATGCGGTACGACAGGTCGCTGCCTTTGTAGCACACCACCTGCCGCGTGCCCAGGATGCCTGTCTCCAGTGTGGCCGTTCCCGACGTTACCATCGCGGCTTCGGCATTCAGCAGCAGCGGGTAGGTGCTGCCCGTCACGGTCTTTACATCGTGGTTTTGTAAATACTTGCTGTACAATTCTTTCGGAAGCCACTTCACGGTGGAGACTACAAACTGATACTGCGGGTAGCTTTTTGTAACCTCCAGCATTGTCGGAAGCATCTTCTCAATCTCCTGCTTGCGGCTGCCGGGCAGGATGGCGATGATCGGGCGTTCGTCCAGGTTGTTGTCGGCACGGAACTCCCGCACTTCGCGGCTCTCTCGTATGTTCTCGTCGATGGCGTCCAGCAGCGGGTGTCCTACAAAATCGGCATCGTAGTCGTATTTTTTGTAAAAATCCTTTTCAAACGGCAGAATCGGCATCACATGGTCGCAGCTGCGTTTGATCTTGTGGACACGCCCTGTCTTCCACGCCCAGATTTGCGGGGATATGTAGTATATCACCTTGAAACCCTGTTGTTTGGCCCACTCTGCAATGCGCAGGTTGAAGCCCGGATAGTCCACCAGCACCACGATGTCGGGCTGGAAATTCAGGATGTCTTTTTTGCAGAAGGCGATGTTTTTCAGGATGATGCGGAGGTGGGTGGCCACTTCCCAGAATCCCATGAAGGCGAGGTCGCGGTAGTGTTTCACGATTTCGCCGCCCTGTGCCTCCATCAGGTCGCCGCCCCAGCAACGGAACTGTGCCTCCGTGTCGCGAGCCTTGATCTCTTTCAATAGATTGGAAGCGTGCAGGTCGCCCGATGCTTCGCCAGCTATTACGTAGTATTTCATTTCCAGATAATTACAATAGGTTTTCCGATTTTTCTGTCACTGCTCCGTTCAGGTTGACATTAAAAGTTGGGAGTTCCGATGAAGTGCTCGTCATTTGGCGCATCTTTCTGCTTTTTCTTGAAGCTATTCAACCCCACCTTCAGGGAGAATACGTGGGAATACTGTGCAATTGACAGGTTGCCGATGTCGGTCAGGGCGTAGTCGATAGTGACGATGTCCTTGATACATACTCCGATACCGAGGTTGATTTGCAGGGTGGTGCGTTTCTTGCCGTCGTAGTCCAGCTCCTGCTGGAAGTTGCCGATGCCGGCGCGGATGGCGACGATTTTCTTGTAGGCAAACTCCATCCCGAAATGCGGGTCAATGGAGAGCACTTTGCTGTGTATCAGCGTGTGGCGTGCACCATCGAAGGTGAAGTCGAAGTCGAGGGCGAAGGTGGCATTGAAGCCCTTGCCGAAGTTGACGTACTTGCCCGCGCCCACTAACAGCTTGGGTATGGTGAGTTCCAGCGAGTTTGTCGGGATTTCGTTGCCCGTCTGCTCGAACACCTCGATGACGCGGTCGCTGAGGTGGTAGCTCCATGCGTTGAAGGTGGAGGTGGCGTCGCGGAGGTTGGCGCCGACATGCCATCCCTTGGTGGTGTAGTGAACGCCGGCATCAATCCCGAAGCCCCATGAGCCGGCAAAACTGCCGATGGTGCGGCGCAGGATCTTGACGTTGCCGCCGACCGAAAGCCCCTTCACTTGACGAAAGTTGTGGGCGTAGGTCAGCAGGATTGCGTTGTCGGCGGACGAAAAGTAGGTGATGCGGTTGTAGTCAATATTTCCTTGATTGTCAATCAGCTCCGTGGTGTTCATGATTTTGTCCACTCCGAAACGGATGTAGGAAATCGCCACCGAGGAGGTGGAGTCGATTTTGTAGGCGATGCCGCCGTAGTCGTATTTGGCGATGCCTGCGAAGTATTCGGCGTGCATCAGGGCCAGTTCGTATTTCTTGTCCGACATCGAAAGGCAGGCGGGGTTCCAGTAGGCCGCCGTCACGTCGTTGGCGATGGAGGTCATCGTGTTCGACATCGCCAGTCCCCGCGCCCCGATTCCGAGCGACAGGAACTCGTTGCTGTACTTGGCCGTCTGCCCGAAAACCGGACCGACAACCCAAAGCAGCAGGGCGAGTGAGGCGATGTAACGGAGTTTACTCATCTTTAACTTGTACATTAAACGAAACGATGGTCTTTCCTTTGGGAGTTGCCTTGTCGCCAAGTGGCTGCATTTGAATGCGGTCGGCGGCGATACCCTGCGTGGTGAAAACGCTCAGAATGTGCTCATTGCGACGTTCTATGTTTTTGTTGATATGCGAATTGATGGTCTCTAAATCGTAAAGTTTCAGGCATTTGTCGCCCAAGTCTCCGCTGACGGAAGTCCCTTCAAGCCGTTTTTCAACATACTTTTGGAATTTGTTGTCGGAGTTTTTGACAGCTGCTGCGGCATTGAAAAGCGCAGGCCCGTCGGCAGTCCCGTTTTGGCGGCAGTAGTCCATCTTGGCGGAGAAGATGGCATACTCCTTCTGGTTTTCCTCCCTGTTCAGCGACTGCTGCACCTCCAGAATAAGTTCATCTTTCTCCTTGAGGGCGTCGGCAATCTTGTTCAGCTGATCATCGGCTTCGCTGCCAAGTCCCTGAGGATGAATTTCGTATTGGATGTCGGCAAAGATGTCAGGTTCCTTGTTCAGACTCTTGACAATGAGGTCGATGGGTGCGGCGGCGATTTTCACCATCAAATTGCAGAAGGTCTTGAAGATGATTTTGCCGTAGGAAAATTCAGGGGATTTAAGGTCGCCTTTTACGGGCAGGTCAAAGGCAATTTTGCCATTTCGGTCAGATAAGATATAAACGGCGGCCCGCAACGGAATGTTGAACTCCTTCTCGGCACCCTTTATCTTCTTTTCAACCACGCAGTTATAGATGTCGATTTTGTTCTCGCTGGTGATGTAGTTGTTGACGATGGTGCTCTTGTCGGCAAACGACATCACACCGTCGCTGATGGGATGGGCGAGATAGTGGACACTATAGGGGGAAACCGTCTTCAGTTTGAAATTTTTGAGAAGGACTCCAAATTTTTGATTTTCAAGATTTGAGAAGTTCCCCTCCCAATGTGCGGTCAGCTGGCCGCTTTCGCCCACCACGGCACTGAGGTCGGCAGTGATGGGACCGTCCAGTCGGAAATTCTGGATGCCGCTGGAAACCTGGCTGACAGGAATCCGGACGGTGTCGCGCAGCGTGTAGTCACAATAGGAGAAACGGGAATTTTTGATTGCCAGGTCTTTGATGAGGAAGTCAATCGGCTCGGTGGTGATGGGGGCGGCAGTGTCAACCTCCGTTTCGGTTTCCGTGGTGTCGATTTTGTCGTCCAACGCCAACATCCGGCTGATGGCGTTCCCTTCTTCGGTGATTTCGAAGATGAAGTTGGCATCGGAAGTGAGAATTCTGCTGAAATGGTAGATATTCTTCTTTATGTCAATCGTTTCGATGCCAATGTCCAGTTTCCCGATTTCAGAGAAAACCTCTCCGCTTTTCGGGTCGGTGACGAACAGGTTTTGGAAAACGACATCTCCTTTCGCTACAATATCTAATATATGGTCAAGGTCGCCGACGATGTTCAGGTCGGTGGATAGCCGTCCGCCCACATCGCCTACATTCAGGAATTGTTTGACGTAAGGTGCTGCTGCAGCGACGGAGAACTGGTTCAGTTTCACGTCTAAGTTGTAGGAGTTGTTCTCGATGGCATACAGCAATTTGACATTCAAGTCGCCGCCGTCATCGAACTTGAGGTCGAGGCCAATGTCGGTGTTCTTGCTGCTGAAGTAGATACGGGGGATGGCGAGGGCCAGCTCATTGAGCTTGAAACGGCTTCCGACAGCCAGGTCCCGATAAAGCACGTTCCCGCCGTCCAGGGTGATGTTGCGCAAGTCCACATCCCACTCGCTGGGGCCTTTGTCTTCTTTGGGCTCTTTGGGTTTGTAAAAGTCAATGATGTCCGAAAAGTTGAACCGGTTCCCGTTTTGCAGTACGGAGACATCGGGATTGACAAGAGTTATTTCAGTGAGTTTCACTGTTTTATCCAACAATCGCCACACGCTCATGTTCACATACAACTTGTCGAAGGTGAGGAACTCGTCTTGGTCGTTCTCCTCCAGCGCTTTGAATCCCTGGATGGTGACGGAGCCATTGAACAGGTTGACACACAGTTTGTCCATCGTCACCACTCGGTTACACAACTCTTTGCTGTGTTTTTCAAGATAATGATGGGCGATGGGGGAAACGAGGGCGGCGACCAAAAGGAAAAGGCCGACGAGGACACCTGCGATAATCAGGACAACTTTAACGGGTTTTTTCAGGGGGCGTTTCATATATTTTTACGAAATTTTAAACTCAGGTCCAGACTTTTGATGTGGTGGGTGAGGGCGCCGACGGAGATGTAGTCCACGCCGGTTTCGGCATACTGGCGGAGGGTCTGGTCGGTGATGCCGCCGGACGCTTCGGTTTCGTACTTCCCGCCGATGATTTTCACCGCTTCGCGGATCAGGTCAGGGGTGAAATTGTCGAGCATGATGCGGTCCACGCCGCCGTGGGCCATCACGCGCCGCACGTCGTCGAGGTTGCGGGTCTCAATCTCGATTTTGAGGTTCAGATTCTTTTCTTTCAGGTATTTATGAGTACGGTCAATGGCTTGCTCGATGCCGCCAGCAAAGTCGATGTGGTTGTCTTTCAGCATAATCATGTCGAAGAGGCCGAAGCGGTGGTTTTGGGCACCGCCCACCTTCACGGCGTACTTCTCGAAGTACCGCATGTTGGGGGTGGTCTTCCGGGTGTCGAGGATGGTGACATGCGTCCCTTCCACCATCTTCACGTAGCGGTTGGTCTCCGTGGCGATGCCGCTCATCCGCTGCATGAAGTTGAGCACGGTGCGCTCGGCGGTCAGCATGCTCTGTACCGAGCCGGTGAGGATGAAGGCGATGTCGCCT
>JAEEQA010000060.1 GCA_016285085.1 Bacteroidales bacterium | reverse complement strand
CTATAGAGACTGATGCCGACACGTGTGTGCTGCTGGTTTCTTATACATTTTACAAGCCCTATGTTGACACCATTGTCTTCCATGGCAAGAAAAATGTAAAAATGACCGTGCATCTGCAAAGTGCAGTGAACCAGATAGGTGAGGTTTCTGTTACGGGGACGAGGATTGAAAGCAATGTGATCACCTCCACCATTTCAATACAGAAGATTACGCCGTTGAATTCGGAGGGCTTGAACATCACGGGGGCTTCGGAGCTGTTGAACAAGGTTCCGGGCCTGGTCATCGTGAACGATGAGCCGCAAATCCGTGGCGGAAGTGGATTTAGCTCTGGTATGGGCAGCCGCGTGATGATCCTGCTGGACAACATGCCGTTGCTTCGTCCCGACGCAGGCCGTCCGATGTGGAACTTCATCCCGATGGAGGACGTGTCGGAAATCGAGGTGACCAAAGGGGCGGCTTCCGTGGTGTACGGTTCGTCGGCGCTCACGGGTGCCATCAACGTGCATACCGCCTACGCAACGAAGAAGCCACGTACAAGGGTGACGATTTTCGGCGGTATATATGATTCACCTAGAGATGATTACAAGAAAAGCTGGGACCGTGTGAACCCTCTGAAGTGGGGTGCCTCCTTCTCCCACGCCCGCATCATCCGGAACGATTTCGACCTTGTGCTGGGCGGCGAGTACTACGACGACCAAAGCTATGTGGGGCCTGAATACAAGATCAAGGATGGCTACAGCCACGAAGGAAAGTACGAAACCCGCGCCCGTTTCAACTTCGGCATGCGTTACCGTCCGGCGAGTGTCCGTGGCCTTTTCGCCTCCCTCAACGGCAATTTCATGTACTCCGACGAAGCACAGTCTTTCTTCTGGTACGACTGTGACACCAATATGTACCGCACCTACAAGGGCTCGCTGACCACCACCACTGACTATATGTTCTATGTGGATCCTGTGATCGGCTACGTTTCAAAAGGCTCGTCGTACCGTCTTCAGAACCGTATCCTGTACAGCAACAATGCCGAGCGCTCGGGCGCACAGTCGGCCAAGTCGTTGATGGTCTATAATGAGTTCAAGTTCATGAAAACGATTCGGAGAATCGGAATGAGCATCGAGGCGGGGGCGTTGAGCAACTACGGCCGTTCCTTCGGGCGGGTGTTCAGTGGCAACAACTACGACACGCTGCCGGCGCTGATGACCTCCGAGAACATTGCGGTCTATGCCCAGTTGGAGGAAAAAATCCCGCAGGTGAAAGGACTCACCATCGTGGGCGGTGCCCGCTTCGAGGGCTTCTTCACGGACAAGAAATTTGATTGCGCCCCCGTCTTCCGGTTGGGTGTCAACTACCAGATTCCGTGGTCGTTCACTGCATTCCGTGCCTCCATTGGACAGGGCTACCGCTATCCGACCATCGGCGAGAAGTACATCTCCATCTCTGTCGGCAACTATGGTTTCTACCCCAATCCCGACCTCGTGCCGGAAAGGAGCTGGAACGCCGAGTTTGGCATCGTGCAGCCGTATAAGATTGACACGTTTGAGGGCATTTTGGATGTCGCCGTGTTCCATCAGGAGTACAAGGACTTCATCGAGTTTGGCTTCGGCACATGGGGCACTTCCTCTGATTTCCGCAAGAACCTCGGATTCAAATATATGAATACCGGTGCGGCCTCTGTTACCGGCGTGGATGTATCGCTGATGGGTGGCGGACCTCTCGTTCCCGACATCTTCGAATTCCGCTTTATGGCCAGCTATACCTACAGTTATCCTGTGACCAAGAATGCAGACAGTGCCTTTGTGAAAAATTCCGCCAACAAGCATACGCGTGTGCTGAAGTATCGCATCCAGCACACGGCCAAGCTTGACCTCTCGTTTACGTTCGTGAACAAGATTTCCCTGAATGTTTCGGGTGCCTACTACAGTGCCATGATGAACGTGGACGATATGTTCTTCAATTATGATGCTCAGAACCCGAGCCTTCCGTCAGCACAGGCGACGCTGGCCGCAAGCATCGGAGACCTTCCGTTCACAGGCTATTATAACTACTTTTACAGCCATCTGAAGGGGTCGTTTGTGCTGGATCTCGGTATCAGTTACAATATAACCAAGAATTTGAAGGCTTCGTTTGTGATAAAGAACCTCCTCAATAACGAGTACACCCTCCGTCCGATGTATGTGGAGGCTCCCCGCACGTTCAACCTTCAGCTTACCTATGGAATTTAAAACCAAAAACCTTTGAATATGAAAAAGTCATTTGCATTTTTGTTCGTAACACTTGCCAGTATCGCTTTTTTTGCATCTTGTGAAAAAGACCCGGTGCCCGATCCTCCCAAACCGACTCCTTCCAATACGGAATTTCCGACCACCAAACCTGAATGTGAGGCATTTACAAAAGATTTCGTGGACGGCGGCTTTGAAAATTGCTGGTATTGGCAGTCCACCCAGAATGACACCTACCTGGAATACCAGTCTTCGGTGCTGCTTACGCTGAATATGTTGCACGCCCTCGAAGATATGATTCCCGGCACGACGGCTCCCTTCACCGCCTATTGCGACAGCGTGACACCCCATACGGGCAAATTTGCCATGAAGCTTGTCTCGGGTCACATCCACGACAATCAAAATGGCGAACTTTTCCTCCCGGGCGCAATGGCTCCCTTAAATGAAGGTTTCATTGACGAATTCCTTAATGATGGCAATATCAGCGTGAAACGGCCCTATACCGAAAAACCGACGGCTATCAAGGGCTATTACAAATATCTTCCGGTGAACGGTGATGCGGGTTCCATCAGCGTCAAGTTGTACAACGGCGATGAGGTGATTGCCGAAGGAACGTTGACCGAAAGCAACGCGGTCGGAGAATGGACGGCTTTCAATATCCCGATTACGGGTGAAAACTATGCCAATCAGACGCCAACTCATATTTCCGTTATCTTCTCCGCCAGTGCCGACTACAATTTTGCCGACCTGCTGTCATGTACCGGCCAGGTGGGTTCCGCCCTATGGCTGGATGACCTTGAATTCGTCTTTTCAGACAGATAAAATTTTTCAATATGGCTGTTTTAATCAAGAATATCAAGAAATTGGTGCAGGCAGAAACTGCACCAATTCCGTTTAGAGCGGGCAGTGAAATGAGCAACCTGCCGTGCATTGACGACGCTTACCTGCTCGTGGTGGGTGAGAAGATTCACGATTTTGGAAAGATGTCCGACTTTTCCGAAAAGATGCTGGAAAAGATCGGCGAACCGGTTGAGGTGGTGGATGCTACCGGTCGGATGGTATTTCCGGCCTTCTGCGACTCGCACTCCCACATCGTGTATGCCGGCAGCCGCGAAATCGAGTACATCGACAAGATTAAAGGGCTCAGCTACGAGGAGATTGCCAAAAGGGGAGGGGGAATCCTTAACTCTGTGGACCGCCTCCGCGCCGCCTCCGAGGACGAGCTTTTCGCCGACGCATGGAACCGTCTGGAAGAGGTTGCCTCCTTCGGTACCGGCGCCATTGAAATCAAGAGCGGCTATGGCCTTGATACGGAGAATGAATTGAAAATGCTCCGCGTCATCCGTCGCCTCAAGGAGAAGTCGCCGCTTACCATCAAGGCCAACTTCCTCGGTGCCCACGCCGTGCCCCGCGAGTTCATCGGTCGCCAGACCGAATACGTGGATCTCATTATCAATGAGATGATTCCGATGGTCGCAGCTGAAGAATTAGCCGACTATGTGGATGTTTTCTGCGACCGCGGTTTCTTCACGCCCGAAGACACCGAGCGCATCCTGATGCAAGGCATCAAGTATGGCCTCCAGCCCAAAATCCACGCCAACGAGCTCGACTATTCCGGCGGTATCCAGGTGGGTGTGAAGTACAACGCCCGCTCGGTCGATCATATCGAATACACGGGTGACGAAGAGATTGAGGCCCTTCTCGGTTCCGAGACGATGCCGACGATTCTGCCCGGCGCCGCCTTCTTCCTCGGCATGGTGTATGCCCCTGCCCGCAAGATGATCGAGGCGGGACTGCCCGTGGCCATGGCCGGCGACTACAACCCCGGCTCCTGCCCGTCAGGCAATATGCAGTTCGTGCTCTCCATGGGCTGCATCAAGTACGGCATGATTCCCGAAGAGGCCATCAATGCCACCACCATCAACTCCGCCTACGCAATGGGCGTGGAGGACATTCTCGGCACCATCACCAAAGGGAAACTGGCCAATTTCTTCATTACCAAGCCCATTTCCACAATTGAGTTCATGCCGTACGCTTACGGTTCCAACAAGGTGGCGACGGTTTATCTGAAAGGCAAGAAAGTGGTGGATAACGGGCAAGTTGAATTGAACTAACTGATTTTACCCTATAAAACAGACGGATGGAGTTTCGGATCAGGAAAGGTTATGACCTCCGGCTCGACGGGGAAGCCCGCCGGGAAGTGCGGCCTTTGGCGACGGTCCGCTACTGCGTCGCGCCTTCCGATTTCCGCTGGCTCACGCCGAAACTGCTGGTGCAGGCCGGCAGCGCGGTGGAGGTGGGAACGCCTCTTTTCTGTTCCAAAGCCGATGAACGGGTGGCGGTCGTCTCGCCGGTGAAAGGCACCGTGCGCGAGGTGGTGCGCGGGGAACGCCGTTCCGTCGAAACCATTGTCATCGAGGCGTTTCCGTCCGATCCGTTCCGCAAACATCTGGACTTTGACGAACCTACAACCTCCGACGAAGTTGCTGGGTTACTCCTGTCCAACGGGCTTTGGCCGATGCTGCGCCAACGTCCCTTCTCCGTCGTTCCCTCCCCGGATTCCCGTCCGAAGTCGCTGTTTGTCAGTTGCTTCGACTCCGCTCCGCTCGCACCGGACTACGGTTTCCTGTTGCAGGGGCGTGAGGCGGAATTCCGTGAGGGTGTGCGGCGACTGCACCAGTTGCTGGGCGAAAGCTGTCCCATCCACCTCTGTATGCGCTCCGGTGCGGAAAACGCCTGTTTCGAGGCTGCGGAAAATGTGGGATTCCACTGTTTTAAAGGGCCGCACCCCGCGGGCAACGTGGGCACGCAAATCCACCGTATCGACCCTATCGACAAGGGCGAAACCGTCTGGTACATTCACGCCCAGGACGTCGCTGCCATCGGACGATTCTTCCTCACGAAGACGCTTTCGTTTGAGCGGACCGTTGCCGTCACCGGGCCGTGTACCCAAGCCCCGTGCTACTACACCATGGTGTATGGCGCCGACATCACCCCGCTGTTGGAAAAGCAGACCACGGGTGCGGAAGTGCGGCGCATTTCCGGAAACATACTGACCGGCAAACAGTTGGCCGCAAACCCGTCGGTGCGGTTTTACGACAGCCAAGTGACCTTGCTACCCGAAGGCGGCGAACGGGAATTCATCGGCTGGCTGCTGCCCGGCTTCCGGAAATGGAGTCTGTCGCACACCTTCACCGCATGGTTGTTCCGCCGCAAAACGTTCAGTCACAACACCTCTCTTCAGGGTGGCCGCCGCACCTTCGTGATGACCGACATCTACGAAAAAGTGTTTCCGTTTGAAATCCTGCCGATGCAGCTGCTCAAGGCATGCCTCACGGAAGATTTCGAGCAAATGGAGGAATTGGGCATCTATGAAGTTGACGATGAGGATTTTGCCCTCTGCGAAGTGGTCTGCCCTTCCAAAATGGAATGCCAGAAAATCATACGGGAGGGTCTGTATAAATTGTATAAAACATAATGTAGAGACGTGGCATGCCGCGTCTCAAAACACGACAATATAACCAATGTCCACATTATCAAAATGGAGCGAAAAAATCGGCAGGTCCTTCGAGAAGGGCCGGCCGCTGCATTGCCTCCATTCGCTGTTCGATGCGGTGGACACGTTCCTGCTGACGCCGTCCGAGGTGACGAAAGAGGGCAGCCACATCCGCGATGCCGTTGATATGAAGCGGATTATGATCACGGTGATGATTGCGCTGATGCCGGCGTTGCTGTTCGGGATGTGGAACCTCGGCTACCAGCACTTCCTTTCCACTGGCGTGGATGCGGGTTTCTGGGGCTGTTTCTGGTACGGATTTCTCAAATGGCTCCCGCTAGTTATTGTCACCTATATCAGCGGATTATCCATTGAAGTTGCCTTTGCGCAATGGCGCGGGCACCAGGTAGAGGAGGGCTTCTTCGTCACGGGCTTCATCATCCCGCTGATCATGCCGCCCGATGTGCCATTGTGGATTGTGGCGGTGGCGACGGCTTTTTCCGTCGTTTTCGCCAAGGAGGTGTTCGGCGGCACGGGCTACAACTTCCTGAACCCCGCCTTGGTGGCGCGGGCCTTCGTCTTTTTCGCCTATCCATCCGTCATTTCCGGCGATTCCGTCTGGATTGCCGAGTCCGCCGACGCAGTGTCCGGCGCGACGCCGTTGGCCCTGGTGATGAACGGAAATATGGCGCAGATGCCGTCGTTCCTGGATATGTTTGTCGGCACGATTCCGGGCTGTATCGGCGAAACCTCCAAAATCGCCATCCTCCTCGGGGCGGCGGTGCTGCTGTTCACGCAGGTGGCGAGTTGGCGGATCATGCTGTCGGTGCTGGTCGGCGGCTTCGTCACCGGCTCCCTGTTCCATACGGCGGGCGTTTGTCCCGTCAACGGCTGGCAGCACCTGCTGATGGGCGGTTTCCTGTTCGGCGCCGTCTTCATGGCCACCGATCCTGTCACGGCAACGCACACACAATCAGGAAAATTCATTTACGGACTGCTCATCGGTATCTTGGCCATCGTCATCCGGGTGATCAACAAAGGTTATCCCGAAGGAATGATGCTCGCCATCCTGCTGATGAATATCTTTGCCCCGCTCATCGACTATTGTGTTGTAAAAGTGAAAGTTAAGAAACGCAAGCTCAATATATCAAAGCATAGAATCAAATTATAAACCTCCATCCCCAGATGAAGAACTTCAGCAATCGTTACATCTTCTTGTATATCACTGTCTTGGTGGCGGTGATTGCGGTGCTGTTGACGGCGGTGTCGCTGGGGTTGAAGCCGCGCCGTGAAGCCAACCAGCAGGTGGAGAAGGCACAGCAGATCCTTCGGGCCGCAGGCTACGGGGAGGTGACGAAAGCGGACGCACTCCGCATGTTCGGCGAGGCGGCTTCCCGCCGTGACATCGACGGACACGAGTGCTACGACATCCGTTGCGCCGACGGCGACAGCGGACTGGTGGTTTTCGTGGAGGGAAAAGGACTATGGGGTCCGATATGGGGCTATGTTGTCCTCGCTTCCGACCACGCCACCGTGAAAGGGGTGACCTTTTCACACAAGTCGGAAACGCCCGGCTTGGGCGACCGCATCACTTCGCAGGAGTTCACCCAGTCGTTCATTGGGAAAAGAATCGTTGATAAAGATGGCAACTTCGTGTCGGTCAGTGTGATACAAAAGGGTAGGGGAGGAAATGTAGCAGAAGAGAACCGCGTGGACGCCATTTCGGGTGCCACCCTCACCTCCAAAGGGGTGAATGCCATGCTGCACGACCAGCTTCAATTTATAGAACATTCAGAATCAGTAAAGTAGAATAATGAAACAATACCTCGGACCGTTACGAAAAGACAACCCCGTTTTGGTGCAAACCTTGGGAGTGTGTTCGGCGCTTGCGGTGACGGCACAGCTGAAGCCGGCCGTGGTGATGGCCCTGTCGGTCATGGTGGTCTGCTCCGTTGCAAACTTCATCATCTCGCTGATTCGCAACACGATACCGCCACGCATCCGCATCATCGTACAACTGCTGGTGGTATCCACACTGGTCATCATGGTGGACCAGATTCTGCAAGCTTACGTCTATGAGGTGAGCAAGATGCTGTCGGTGTTCGTCGGACTGATCATCACCAACTGCATCATTATGGGACGGTTGGAGGCTTTCGCGCTGTCGCACAGTCCGTTTCCGTCGTTTGTTGATGGATTGATGAATGGCATTGGGTACGGACTTGTGCTGGTGGTCGTGGCCTTTTTCCGTGAACTGCTCGGTTCGGGCACGCTGTGGAACTATCCCGTGGTGCCGCAGTCGTGGTACGCCGCCGGCTATCTCAACAACGGACTGATGATTCTGCCTCCGATGGCACTCATTCTTGTCGGCGGACTCATCTGGATTTTGAACTCTAAAAAAAGTAGCGTGAAATGAGAGAGTTAGCAGATATTTTCGTCCGGTCGGTCTTCATAGACAATATGATATTCGCCTACTTTTTGGGGATGTGCTCCTACTTGGCCGTTTCCAAAAATGTGAAAACCGCCTTCGGACTGGGCATCGCCGTCTGCTTCGTGCTTGCGGTAACGGTTCCTGTAAACTATCTGATGGACAAATACTTGCTCCAAAAAGGCGCATTGGTATGGCTCAGCGCCAGCTTTGCAGAGGTGGATTTGTCGTACCTTTCGTTGATTCTTTTCATTGCGGTGATTGCGGGCATTGTGCAGCTTTTGGAGATGGTGATTGAGCGGTTCTCGCCGGCGTTATACCAGGCGTTGGGCATCTTCCTGCCGCTGATTGCCGTCAACTGCGCCATTCTGGGCGGCTCACTGTTCATGCAGGAGCGTCACTTCCCGACGGTGGCGCACAGCCTGTCGTACGCGTTCGGCTCGGGCATCGGATGGCTGCTGGCGATTGTCGCTTTCGCTGCCATCCGCGAGCGGTTGAAATACTCCGACATTCCCAAACCATTGGGAGAAAAGGGAATAGCCTACATCATCACGGGACTTCTCGGTATCGGTTTCATGGCATTTTTAGGAATTTAAAACAGAGGAAAATGAAACTGACTATCGTTGCCGCCATCGTGATTTTCCTGTTAGTGATTTGGATTCTGGTCGCTATCTTGCTCTATGCCAGAAAGAAATTGGTGCCGTCGGGAAAGGTGAAGATTACGATTAACGGGGAAAAGGAGGTGGAGCACGAACGTGGCTGTTCGCTGTTGCAGGCGCTTTCCGACGAGAAGGTGTTTGTGCCGTCGGCGTGCGGCGGTGGCGGAAGCTGCGGCACATGCAAGGGGAAGGTGCTGTCGGGCGGCGGCACGATTCTGCCCACCGAGCTGAGCCACATTTCAAGGAAGATGGCCGCTGAAAACTACCGCCTTTTCTGTCAGGTGAAGGTGCGCGAGGATATGGAAATCGAGATTCCCAAGGAGTTCTTCGGCATCAAGAAGTGGAAATGCAAGGTGCTGTCCAACAGGAATGTAGCCACGTTTATCAAGGAGTTTGTGGTACAATTGCCGGAGGGGGAGACGATGGACTTCCGTTCGGGTGGCTACATCCAGATTGACATACCGGCCTGTGAGGTCGATTTCGCCCTGATGGAGGTGGACGAGCCTTACCGCAGCGACTGGGAAAAAATGGGACTTTTCGGGCTGAGGATGAAGAACACCACGCCGACGGTCCGGGCCTATTCGATGGCGAACCATCCTGCGGAGAACGGCATTGTGATGCTGAACGTGCGCATTGCCACCCCGCCGTTCGACCGCAAGCGCGGCGGTTTCAAGAAGGTGAGTCCGGGTGTCGCCTCTTCCTACATCTACAGCCTTCGTCCGGGCGACGAGGTGACGGTGTCGGGCCCGTACGGCGAATTCTTCATCGAGGACACCGAACGGGAGATGCTGTTCATTGGCGGCGGCGCGGGCATGGCGCCGATGCGTTCCCACATCTTCCATCTTTTCAAGAATTTACACACCAAAAGAAAGGTGTCGTTCTGGTACGGCGGCCGCTCCCGCAAGGAGCTGTTTTATGAGGAGGAATTCCGTGAAATCGAGCGGGAAAACGACAATTTCTCGTTCCACATCGCACTCTCCGACCCGCAGCCCGATGACCGCTGGGACGGCCCCACCGGTTTCATTCATCAGGTTATTTTGGAGAACTACCTGAAGGAACATCCTGCACCCGAGGATATTGAGTATTACATCTGCGGTCCTCCGTTGATGCTGCAGGCGGTGTTGAAAATGCTCGACAGTCTCGGTGTGGAGCCGGAAATGATCCACTACGACGACTTCGGAGGGTGAAGCCGTTCAGGAATAATCATGTAAATACAATGTCTGAAAACGAGTAGAGACGCAAAATTTTGCGTCTCTATAGTGTGTTATTTTCCGTTTTTCAGCTCCGCGAGTTCCTGCTTGAGCTGCTTCACCTCTTCGAAGAGGTTGGGAAGCTGGCGGTGATAGACCATTTCGCGCCATTTCTTGTTGGCCTCGATGGCGGGCATGCCGAAGAGAGTCTGTCCCTCTTCCGTCACATCCTTGTCGATGGCGGAAAGCGCGTAGATGACGGTACGGTTGGCGATGTGCAGGTCCTTGTTGACCACCGACTTGGCCCAGATGACACATTCGTCGCCCAGGACGGTGCAGCCGGCGATGGCGCTCTGGGCACCGAACAGGCAGCGTTTGCCCACGATGGTGTCGTGGCCGATTTGGACGAAGTTGTCGAACTTGCAGCCATCGCCGATGGTGGTGGCTCCCGATACGCCGCGGTCGATGCAGACGAGGCAGCCGAGCTCCACGTCGTTGCCGATGATGGTGCGGCCGCAGGAATCAAGCTTCAGCCATCCGTCGGGGCGCCGCTGGAAATAGCAGGCGTCGGCGCCGATGACACAGCCGGACTGGATGATGACATTGTCGCCGATGACGGAGTCGGCATAGATGCTGACATTGGAGTGGATGAGGCAGTTCTTGCCGATGACGACATTTTCTCCCACGAAAGTGCCGGGCTGGATGATAGTGCCCTCGCCGATTTGGGCGGTGGGGTGGATCATCTCAGTCTGCGGGTGGAAGGAGATGTAGTGCCGCACGGCTTTAAGATAGGCCTGCAGCGGGTCGTCGGTCACCAGCAGGGTTTTTCCGGCGGGACATTCGGCATCCTTGTTGATGAGGATGACGGTCGCCTTGCTGCGGAGCATGCGGTCGTAGTACTTCTCGTTATCGACAAAAGACAGGTCACCCTCTTCAACGGAGTGGATCTCGTTGATGCCTCGGATGACATTGTCTGGGTCGCCCTTCACCGTGAAGTCGGCTTGGATGATGTCCCGCAGGTCGTTGATGGAAATGGGGGAGGAGAGGCGCATTATTTAACTCTTTCTCCGTATTTGTTGGTGCGGGTATCCACTCTGATGATTTCGCCGGTTTCAATGAAAAGCGGCACGAACACTTCGGCGCCGGTTTCCACGGTGGCGCGCTTGGCGGAGTTGGTGGCGGTGTCGCCCTTCACGCCGGGTTCGGTATAGGTGACCTCCAGTTCCACGAACGGGGGGAGTTCGCAGGTGAGGGGAGTGTCGGTCTTGACGTCATAGAGCACTTCCACGGATTGACCTTCCTTGAGCAGGCCGGGGTTGTTGATCAGAGACTCCTGGATGCTGATCTGCTCAAACGTTTCGGTGTGCATGAAGCAGTACATGTCGTCGCCTTCCTTGTAAAGGAACTGGTAGGGACGGCGTTCCACGTTGGCGAGGTCGATTTTCACGCCGGCGGTGAAAGTGTTCTCGAGGACACGGCCAGTGCGGAGGTTTTTCAGTTTGCTGCGGACGAAGGCGGGGCCTTTGCCCGGTTTCACGTGCTGGAATTCGACGATGGTCCAAAGCTCACCGTTCAATTCTATGTTCAATCCGTTCTTAAAATCTGCAGTTGTTGCCATAAAACTAATTGATTTATAATGTTTTAGAAAATTTCATTTTGAACGTGCAAAGATACTATATTTTTTGTGAATAAAACAATGCTTAACATTTATTAACAGAGGCGTTTGTGCCCCTCCTTTTTCCCCAATTTTTTTAGTATTTTTGCCGCTTGATAAAATAAAATCGCCCTTGGGTAGTTATCTTATTTGTTATGAGTGCAATTAGAGACTTTTTCCGGCCCCAGCGGTTGGGCTTCCACCTCGTTCTGGCGGTCGTTCTTACTTTTGTCTTGATTTTAGTGGCCGTCTTCGGGCTGGACGCCTATACCCGTCACGGATCCGAGTTCGAGATGCCGAACTATATCGACCGCAGTTCCGACTCGCTGATGTCCACCAATCCTGATGGATTCATCTTTGTCGTCCGGAACACACTCTTTGACAAAAATAAGTCGGAAGGCACTGTCCTTGAGCAGGATCCGCTTCCGGGCGAGATGGTGAAGAAGGGGAGGAAGGTCTATCTGATATGCTCTTCAACAGTCCCGCCGACGGTGTCCATGCCGCAGCTGGCAGGCGACATCACGCTCCGTCAGGCCATCACTATCCTTGAAAACAACGGACTGGTGCTTGAGAAAGTGCTCTATACCGAAAGCGACAACGTGAACCTCGTCTTGGAACAGTACTACAAGGGGCGTCCCATCGCCAAGGGCACGGTCATCAACAAAGGCTCCAAAATCACTCTTGAGGTGGGTGCACGCCTCAGCGACATCGTGCCCGACAGCCTGCGTCACCGCATGGATGACATCAACATTGACTATGACGCCGACGCCGAGGACGGTGAAGGTTTCTATTATAATATGGAATAAATGAATCGTATGACTTTCAACCAACGGGTAAAAACACTCTGTATCCTGCTTTCCCTTGCATTTGTTTTCGTATCCGCCGGCGCACAGGAGGTGCTGACCGGCCTTCGTGTGAACAAGGCCATTGCCGTCGAAGCCGCCAAGCACGCGCCTGCCCGTACGACCCGTGCCGACGCACTCCACCTGCCGTTCGTGGATGACTTCTCCAACTACACGGGCTACCCCAGTCCTGCCCTGTGGCAAGACCGCTATGCCTTTGTCAACGGCTCTTTCGCCATTCAGCCGCCCACCCTCGGTGTGGCCACCCTCGATGCCCTTGACGAGAACGGCAATGTGTACGCCCATGCCGACGGCGCCGGCTTCCAGGCCGACTATCTCACGTCGCTCCCCATCCGTCTCGATTACAACTTCACCCTGAACCGCGAGATGCGTGTCAGCGACTCGATCTATTTCAGCTTCTACTACCAGCCCGCAGGCGGCTCGCTCGCCGGTGTGGAGTGGGAACGTCTGGGTAACCGCCCCGAAGGCCGAGACTCGCTCGTCCTTGAATTCGGCTACGCCACAGGTGACACCGTCTTCATCGGGTATGAATATTGCGACTACTATCTTGGTGACGATGAAAGCTATGTCATCGGCGATACCCTGTTCAATCCCTTCCTGCCCGGTGATTACTACATTTTTGAACAGGCCGCTTTCCCGGGCGACCTTGTCTCGTTGCCCTGCCTCGAGCTGTACGGCCCCGAAATGTACTGGGAACACATCTGGAGCGCCCCCGGCCAGTTGCTGGACGACTGGATTGCGGAAAATCCGCTGCAGTATTTCAAGCAGGCGATGATTCCTGTCACCGACACCCGCTGGTTCGTCAACAACTTCCAGTTCCGCTTCCGTAATCTCGCCAGTCTGGAGGACAACGGCATTGTGGGCTGGGCCAGCAATGTGGACCAATGGAACATCGACTATGTGCGTCTGGATGTCAATCGTTCATGCGACCAGCTGTATCCCAATGACTTGGCTTTTGTGATGCCGACCACCTCCATACTTGAGAAATATCAGGCAATGCCGTGGTCGCAGTACCGCGACAGCGACTTGGGCAGCGCGTTCGACAACAAGATGGCCAACCTCTCGCAAAACGTGAAAAACAGCTACTACACCTACAATATCCGGAAGGTGGGTGGGGGACAGGTGACGAGTTACACCCCCAACAACGAGAATTCGCAACCCTATTATGATCATGGTTTGCACGATGTCGCCGCCCATGCGACACCGGCTTTCAATTTCAGCTCCCTGCCGACGGACAATGCGGACAGTGCCACCTTCATCGTCACACACATCTTCCAGGAGGTGGGAACGGGCGATGACCGCCGCTGCAACGACACCTGTGTTTTTGAGCAGAAATTCGGCAACTATTATGCCTACGACGACGGCACTGCCGAGGCCGGCTACAGCATTCTTTCCACAATGACTTACCCCGAGGCATACTTCGCCATGCGCTTCACATTGGCACAGCCGGATACGCTCCGTGCCGTAAAGATGTGGTTTAATTATGTTTTGGAAGATGCTAATGTAGAAGAATTTACGTTGATGGTTTGGGGCGATAACGGAGGCTATCCGGGTGAGGTATTATACGAGCAGCAACACCAGCTTCCTTCACACGGGAATGCCTATACCGACTTTGTGACCTATCGCCTTGATGAGTCTGTTGCCATTGACGGTACCTTTTACGTCGGCTTTTACCAAAACCATTCGGTGCAGTTGAACCTCGGCTTCGACCAGAACACCGACTCAAGGGAGCATTTCCTATACAAGACGGGCAACGAGTGGCGCGAGCCTTTCTTAAAAGGCACTCCGATGGTCCGCCCGGTGGTCGGGGCCCCCATTCCTGAGCCTGTTGACATTGCCGAACGGGATTGCGCGGAAGCCGTGGTGTACCCGAATCCCGCCACCACCACACTCACTATCCTTCTTCCCGATGGTAGTGCCATGGCCGCCTGCCGTATTTTCGACACTTTCGGCCGTCTGGTGGAGAGCCGTCTCGGTGGCGGAACCACCCTTGATGTCGCCCGTCTTGCACCGGGTCTGTATATTATCCATGTAACCGACAACGAAGGTCGTTCTTTCACGCAAAAATTTGTGAAGGAATAAATTATATGATTTTGTTAAACCATTTGTCTATGAAAAAAATCGCTCTGGTTTTTGCGGGTTTTTTGTTTTCCGT
>JAEEQA010000129.1 GCA_016285085.1 Bacteroidales bacterium | reverse complement strand
CGAACACCTATCCGAAAAAAAAGTTCCTCTGCGTGTTCTCGCCCGAAGTGCTGACCAACATGGGCACCGCAAGCACTTGTGGCACAAGTGCCTGCATGTGTCCCAAGGCCATCAGTGGCGCTGGCAACCCCGACCTCATCAACCACGAATGGTGCTCATCGAAAGCCCAGATCAATGGCACCTCGGCACACATCACTGCCATCTTCGGCTTCATGCTTGCCGGATTGGTGATGAAAGACATCAATTCATTGGCATAGAGCCCTTAAGATATAAAAGCCGCAGCCTGAAGGCCGCGGCTTGATGATTCGGAGTGTTAACGGTTACGACCATGACGCCTCTTCAATGGCTTCACGGAACATGTCCTCGCATTGGCGCACGCTTTCATCAATGTTGTACCGTTTTGCAAATTCGGCGTACTCTTTTTCCATCTTTTGCTTTTCTTCCGGATGGTCGAGCCACCAGTCGATGCTGCGAGCCAAATCTTTTGGACTGCCGGGCAAAAAGAGCGAACGTCCGTCGAGGGCAAATTGCGGGGTGGCACTCACCTCCGAATTGGCGATGACCGGCACCAATCCCGTGGCGAATGCTTCTATGCACGAAATAGCCTCGCTCTCCATGTCGCTTGCATGGACATACAAATCCGTCTGAGCCAGCAAGTTGATGAGTTCAGGCTTGCTGAGGAACACAAATTGTGGCGGATTCTTCAGCTTCTCCCCGAGTTTCACATACTCGTCGTGTTTGGGCCCTTTGCCGGCAAAAACAAGCTGGATTTTGTCGGCATACTTGGAAAGCGGCACCGCGTTGATGATCACATCCTGACGTTTTTCAGCAGACAAACGCCCCACCATCACAATCAGGATCTTGCCTTCATACTGCGGTTCTTTCGCTCGTTTCGTATAACAGAACGCCGGATCGATACCATTGGAAATCACATGGATCTTCGCTTTGTAGCCGCGTTTTATAAGTTCGTCGGCCATGAACTGGGACGGGACATGGATATGCGAAAAATGTTGGTACAACAGGAAATTGAAGGTCTCGTAAAAACGGTTGTTGACCCATTCCACCTTTCCCAAGCCAACAGACGAAGTCATATTTTCGGGCTGGATATGAAATGCCGCCGTGGAGGGTTTGTGCATTTTATCAGCGATTTGCTTCGTCACTGCCTCCAGGACAAACGGCATCATGCAGTGGACCACATCCGCCCACTTGACCGCCTCACGGATAATGTCCAAATCGACCTTAGCGAACTGAAAACCGTGTGAGTGTATCAGATCGTTGAAAACAGGAACTTTGAACTCTTTGAGCGCGAATTTGTCAGGTGCGGGCTCACCCGTAGTGAGGATTTTCACCTCGTTTCCATGTTCGCGCAGCACTGCGGCAAAACGCTGTGCGGAGATGCTGGTACCATTGTTGTTGGTATCGTAAGTGTCAATGACGAGAAGTATTTTCATAGTTCTTTTAGATTACCTTGCCGGTTCCCACTTGCAGCGGACGGGCGACACGATGGCGCCTTCCTTCTTCAGTTCGGCAAAGGCTTTGTCAACCTCTTTGCGGTCGATGCCTGTGATTTCTGCGATTTTGCCTGCGTTGACGGGAGCGCCGAACTCACGCATGGCTTGTAATACTTTTTCTTTCATATCAGTTTGAATTTTGATACCTGAAATTACATCATCGCCGTGAGGAAATTCTCGTAGCCCAGCTTGTCGATGTAGTTGAGATACTGCACCTCCCAGGCCATGTGTTCCTTCTCGCCGTCAATCCATTTCTGGATCAGCTTCTGCGTGGGATAATCATCGGCGAACGCCTCTGCGAGCAGGCTCATTTCTTTCACCGCGTCGGGATTGTAATCCGATTCAATCTGCTGTTTCGGGTCATCGTAGAAGGGGAACTCGATGGTCTTCATGGCTTCTTGAAGATCAGCGGGCTTGCAGCCGAGTTCCACTAAACGGTTCAGCACTTCTTCAGCCTCTTCCCATTCCTCTTCTGCTTCCTCTTTCCACTTGTCAGCCAGCTTGTTCCAGCCTTGCAGACGGCAATAAGCCGAAAAGGCAAAATGTTGCTTGCTGTTTCCGAACCATACTGCGCCGGCGTATGCCAGGCCTTTCATTGCTTCTTCTTTTGTCATAACTTTTAAATTTTGAATGTTAATATTATTTTTTATTGAGTTTTTGTAATTCTTCAATCAATTTGTCGAGCATGGGAACCATTTCTTTCTCTTCGCTCAATTTCAGCGCAACCTCCCTGCGCATACTCTCATGGATGACGGCCGCCTGATTTCGCAGGGCATCTCCTTTTTCCGTAAGCGAGACGATACGCTGGCGCGAATCCTCCTTGCCGCGCGTGCGGGTTACCAATCCCGCTTTCTCCATACGCTGCAGGAGCGGGGTGACGGTGTTAGTTTCCAGTAGCAGACGTTTGCCGATGTCGCACACGGGTTGATGGTCCTTTTCCCACAACACAAGCAACACGAGGTACTGCGGGTAGGTGATGCCCAGCGGATCCAGATAGGGATGATACGCCCCCATGGTCAGCCGCGCCGCCGTATAAAGACGGAAACAAAGTTGGTTTTCTAAATTAAATTGTTCGCCCATGTTTGGTTATGTCGTTCGCGATGCAAAAATACAACTTTATTTTATATCGTGAACGATATTTTTGAAAAAGATGAAAAAAAAATTCGCAACCCGGGCCTGCGCCTGAGTTGCGTATATGCGTTGCAAATGAAATTCACCGATTACCGGTGTGTGTCTTCAACGCCTTGGAGGTGTGGAAGGTTTC
>JAEEQA010000059.1 GCA_016285085.1 Bacteroidales bacterium | reverse complement strand
TTTCCCGTCAGGAAAGCATTTGATAAAGGATATTTCAATGATTTGGTCGCGGCCGATGTTCAGCCCCGTTGACTCGATGTCGAAAACAATGAGGGGTCTCGTCAGTTTCAGGTTTGTCATCTTTTTATGGGTTTAGCGTTTCTTTTCTTCTTGGAATTGAAGGGTTCTGGCCTTTGCGGATTTTGTCTCCATCTCTTTTTGCTGCGGGCCATTGGCGTCCATGTATTTCAGACCTTGTTTGAAGCGGATGTCGCGGGGAATGCCGGCATTGTTGATACGCTCGATGTCTTTTAGGAGTTCGTCGGACATGACACCGTTCTTTTCACGGAACTTCTTGGCGAAGTCGAAGTCCCCGTCACCTTGGGTTTTGAGAATGAGGTTCGCCCAGTAGCTGATGGCCTTTTCGGCTTTGTCGTAGTGGATGGTGTAGATGCCGTTTGCGTCGCGGGTGAAAGCGCCTTGCTCTTTCATCACATTGTAGCACATCATGTTGGCCTTTCCGTGCGAGCTGGCGGAGCCGAAGCGGACGGAGCGGAACAGGCCGGCGATGAAGGTGGTGATGGCATCCTCCTTGGTGATGTTGGTAATCTCTTTTTTGTCAATCAGATGGCAGACGATGAAGAGGCCGAGGATGTCGGCTTTCGCTTCCTCCCAAGAGGTCTTTTCGGTCTTCATGGCTTCGTCAACCGAACCTTTCTTGTTGATGGTTTCCTTGATGCCGAGGCCGTGTCCCACCTCGTGGAAGGTGACGTTCCAGAAGAAGGCATCGAATTTGAGATGGTCCATCTGTTTGGGGTTGAGGACGATTTTGCCGATGGGAATCATGATTTTGTCGAACTTGGCCTGCATGCTGTTGCGGAGCTGGAGCCGGCGTGCGCCCTTCTGGGCCTGCACGCGGTCGTCGTTGGGCAGGTTGATGGCGATGGTCTTGCTGCCGGAGTTGCAGTCGCCTGCGTAATAGATTGCGTTATAGACATTCAGGTCTGACTCGGTGCCGGGCACGAAGGTCTTGTATTTGGGGTCGCAGGGGAGGATTTTCTGGATGTCGGGCAGCATTTTGACAAAATGTGCGAGCTGCTTGCTGCGCTCCAGGTCCTTCACAAGCACGAAGGCTTCGTAGGAGGCTTTGGCTTCCATAAATTTGTCGTCGTAGTTCTCGATGGGTCCCACCACAAAGTCGATGTTGCTGTTTTTCATGTCCATCCAGGCGAGGTCGCTTTCGTAGTAGTCATCGGTTTCAAAGGCTTTCTTGCGGGCCTCGAGGTAATTTTTCATTTCGGGGTTGTCGGCGATGGCGATGGCTTTTTCCAACAGTTCGCAGACCTTTCCGATTTCATTCTTGTATTCCTCATGATACCAGCGGGCGATGAGCCGGCCCTTGTTGTCGCGGCGTATGACGGTATAGAGGCTTTCCTTGTTGGGATCCTTGCAGGCGGCGAATTCTTTTTCTGACATATCCAGCGGATAGTATTTGCACACGTCCGGCTTGGCACCATAGCCCTTCACAAAGGGGCTGTTGTTGTTGAGACGGTCCCACGGGCCATAGTTGATCTCGGCATAGGTGCGGGTGTCGGGATCGTCGATCTGGGACATCAGCTGATTCTTGTCGCCGTAGGTCTGCTTCCAGAACAGGTCATCCATGATGTCGGCGATTTCAATGAAGATGGGGATGAGCTCGCGCTCGCTTTGGGTGAGGTGGCTAAGATCGGCCGTAAGCTGGTAGGGGGCATACGTGCTAGACATGCCTTTGGTGTATGCAACTTTGTCTGTTCTCTTTTCAGGAAGTACCTTGGCTTTGTTGTCTTGGGCTGTCATAAGTGTGACACTGAATAAAAGGATAATAACCAAAAATGATTTTTTCATAGTTATAAATTGTTGATTGATAATTCAATTCTTGAAATTGGAAAGCTGTTCATAAGATTGAAGAAGGGGATGGGGGGCAGCATGGATTCAGGGATTTTCCCGATATAGCACTTCTCGTTGTTGCGCATGATGCGGCGGATCTGGTTTTCAGAGTTGGCGAAAACGGAGCGGAAAAAAGCCGAAAAGACTTTCGTCGCGCCGCCCGTCGTGAACAGTTCCTGTGTGCGGTCGGTGACGGCATAGCCGGGTGTCTTGGCGATGTGGGCGGCCAGAAGGTCGGCATCGTTGTGCCTTTTTGCAAAAACCATAATGTAGAAGTTGGCGAAGTCGGCGGGGGTGCACTTGCCCACGCACACGCCCTGCGGACTGAAGGCGAAGCAGTCGCAGCCGTCGTCGATGAATGGGAACGCACCGTTGTGGTCGGTCTCGGCCAGAGCGCTCTTCGACTTGTCGAAGCTGACGGCCTTGTTTTGGAACAGGACGATATTGAGCCGGTCCACCGGGTCCATCACGAAGCAGTCCTCGATGTCGGTGGCCGCGTACTGGGCGTACATCATCCGGAACTCGGGGCGCATCGGGCACTCCTCGCTTTCGGCCACCCGCATGGTGGGCATCATCGCGAAACGGCAGTTGCAGTGGTCCGACAACCGGTCCGCAAGCGTGAACAGGGAGTCCTTCGTCTTGACGGAAAAGAGGAAATAATCCACCTTGTTGCCGAAAACACGGCTGCTCACGATGGTTTTGCTGGCATTATTTCCCATAAAATGAATGTTTTTTGCTTGAATTTTACAGGCTGCAAAAGTACATTAAATTTCCTAAATCATACACATAAACCGATATGAAAAAAAAGTAGGATACTAAGAATTTTTATTATTTTTGCCACCTGATTTTTTACCATTTTTAATATTATCCATTAATCCCCCGTTGCCTATAGAATAAACCGAAATTTTATAATGAGTACAGACAACGCATGCGTTGTCTCAACATATTAACACAAAGCGTTTTCGCTTTTCTCTGTGATTCTGGAATCTGGTAAATTTCAAACACTTAATGCATGAGAAAAGAGAGAATGCTCGCGATTAAATCGTGGGCTTTTCTTGTTTGCATTAAGGGTTTACCAGAGCCTCAGAATCAAATAAATGAAGTTCACGATTTTTTTATGTCGTTTGATAACCTTCTAAAAGCGATGCTTAAAAGAACCAAAAAGAACCTAACAAGCTGAGGATGAAGGTTGTAATTTTGCAAAACAGTATTTGAAATAAGACACAAGTATATAAAAATGAAAAGATCAGTTGTATTTATTTTCGCATTATGGGTTCTAACAATGCATAACATAAATGCCCAATCCGACATTGTGCCAATGGGTGGAGACATGGAAGGCAGTGGCGTTACGATTTCATACACCATCGGGCAAATCGCCGTGCAGTCGTACGGGGAAGGCAGCACCAACATATCCGAAGGCGTGCAGCAACCCTACGAAATCCAAACCATCGGGATTGACAACTACCCGGGCATCACGTTGAGCGCTATGGTCTATCCGAACCCGACGACCTCCAATTTGCAATTAGCAATCAGTAATGAGGAATTTGAAGGCGAAGTAAAAGTGTTTGACACCAATGGAAAATACCTTTTTTCAAGGAAAATAAAAGGAAGTGCAACCGAAATCCCAATGTCTGACCTTGCCGCAGGCACCTATTTCGTGAACGTGCTGAAAGGCACACAGGTGCTGAAATCCTTCAAGGTAGTGAAAATGGCGCAGTAAAATTCCCCTCCTTGGAAAGGAGGGGTGGCCGAAGGCCGGGGTAGTAGAAATGTAAAAATATATAAATCAATAAAATAACTTAAAAATGAAAAAACTTTTATCCTTTTTTATTTTAATTTTCATGGGGATGTTGCTTTTTGCCCAAGCCCCGCAAAGGTTCACCTATCAGGCGGTGGTACGCAACGAGAGCAACACGCTCGTTCGCGGCAACGTGGGTGTGCGCATCTCCATCTTGCAAGGAGGTGCGAATGGCACGATAGTTTATCAAGAAACACACACTGCTGTCACCAATGCCAATGGCTTGATGACGCTGGAGATTGGCGGCGGCACGGTGGTGAATGGCGATTTCGCTGCTATTGACTGGGCAAATGGTCCGTTCTTCCTCAAGACTGAAATCGACCCAACGGGTGGAACTTACTATACCATTGAAGGCACGCAGCAATTGTTGAGTGTGCCGTATGCTTTGTATGCAGCCACCTCGGGCAATGGCGAAGGCCCACAAGGTCCTGCTGGTCCACAGGGTGAGCAAGGTCCTGCCGGTCCGCAGGGTGAGCAAGGTCCCGCTGGTCCGCAAGGTGAACAAGGTCCTGCCGGTCCGCAGGGTGAACCCGGCGTGGGTGTGGCGCAGACGCTCTCACTGGATGGAAACAATCTGACGATTTCGGATGGGAACACGGTTACGCTGCCCGCTGGTTTCAGTGGCGACTACAACGACCTTACCAATACGCCGCAGATTCCGACCGTTCCAACGCAGGTTTCCGCTTTCGAGAATGATGCAAACTACATTACCGCAGCGGATGTCCCCGCAATTCCGACCAACGTCTCTGCATTTGAAAATGATGCCAACTACATTACCAGTGCAGATGTTCCGGCTATTCCTGCCAATGTGTCCGCTTTCACGAATGATGCAGGCTACCTTACCTCCTTCACGGAGCAGCAAGTGCTGACCATTAGCAACGATACCCTGTTCCTTACAGGCGGCAGCTTCGTAAAACTTCCCGCTGGTTTCGATGGTAACTATAACAGTTTGACTAATCGCCCTGAACTTTTTAGTGGAGATTACAACGACTTGACCAATCAGCCGCAGATTCCAACCGTGCCAACCAATGTCTCCGCTTTTACCAATGATGCGGGCTATATAACGGAAAGCACATTTACTACCAACAACTACATCACGCAGAACGACTTGGTTACAAACAACTACGTAACAGAGACTGATATTCCCACTAACGTGTCGGCTTTCACCAACGATGCCGGTTACATTACAATGGACTCAATTCCCGCCATTCCGACTGTACCGACGAACATCAGCGCTTTTGTAAACGATGCAGGATACCTCACGACTGCTACTGTTCAAGAGGCGGCGAACATTCCAACGAATGTATCTGCTTTCAATAATGATGCCAACTACATTACCAGTGCAGATGTTCCGACTATTCCGACCAATGTGTCCGCTTTCACGAATGATGCAGGCTACCTTACCTCCTTCACGGAACAACAGGTTTTGACCATCAGCAACGACACTCTGTTTCTTACGGGCGGCAGCTTTGTAAAACTGCCCGCTGGTTTCGACGGCAATTACAATAGTTTGACCAACCGCCCCGAACTTTTCAGTGGCAACTATAACGACCTCTCGAATCGTCCTGATCTCTTCAGCGGTGATTACAATGATCTGACCAACCAACCGACAATTCCGACTGTTCCGACGCAGGTTTCAGCTTTTGAAAACGATGCGAACTACATTACCACTGCGGATGTTCCAACCAACGTGTCCGCCTTTACCAACGATGCAAACTACATTACTAGTGCAGACGTTCCCGCAATCCCGACCAATGTTTCGTCTTTCACCAACGATGCAGGTTACATCACGATGGACTCCATCCCTGAAATTCCAGCCGTTCCGACGAACATCAGTGCTTTCGTAAACGATGCCGGTTATCTCACGACGGCTACCGTTCAAGAGGCTGCCAATATTCCTACCAATGTTTCTGCTTTTACCAACGACGCAAACTACATTACCGCAGCGGATGTCCCCGCGATTCCGACCAACGTCTCTGCATTTGAAAACGATGCGAACTACATCACAGCGGCCGATGTTCCCGCAATCCCTACTAACGTGTCTGCCTTTGCAAACGATGCCAACTACATTACCTCCGAGGATATTCCTGCTTATCAGGTGTTGAGCATTAGCAACGACACCATCTATTTGAGCAATGGCGGTTATGCCGTGCTGCCCGCAGGTTTCGACGGCAACTACAACAGTTTGACGAACCGCCCCGAACTCTTTAGCGGCAGTTACAACGACTTGACCGACAAGCCGACAATTCCCACGGTACCGACCAATGTATCTGCATTCACCAATGATGCCAACTACATTACCAATGCAGATGTTCCTGCTATTCCGACCAATGTGTCCTCTTTTACGAACGATGCTGGATACATCACTATGGATTCCATTCCTGCCATTCCAACCATACCCACCAATATTTCTGCTTTTACAAATGATGCGGGTTATGTAACGGAAAGCACTTTGTCCACCAACAACTACATTACACAAAACGACCTCATTACAAACAACTACGCCACCACGTCAGACATTCCCACTAATGTCTCTGCATTCACCAACGATGCAGGGTATATCACGATGGACTCCATTCCTGCAATTCCGACCATACCTACCAATGTTTCTTCTTTTACCAACGATGCCAACTATATTACCAGTGCAGACGTTCCCGCTATTCCTACCAACGTGTCCTCTTTCACTAATGACGCTGGCTACCTCACCGAATACACGGAACAGCAGGTGTTAAGTATCAGCAACGACACCATCTACCTTACAGGCGGCAGTTTCGCTAAACTACCCGCTGGTTTCAGTGGCAGTTACAACGATTTGACGGACAGACCTGATATTCCCACTATTCCTATCAACGTTTCTACCTTCAACAATGATGCTGGCTACATTACAATGGACTCCATCCCTGTCATACCGACTGTGCCAACTAACGTGAGTGCGTTCTCCAATGATGCACATTACCTTACGGAAGTGGATTTGCAATCCCTGTTAGGCGACCTCACCCAAACACTGGACAGTTTGCAGCAGGCGGTTAATGATTTGGAAGTAGGTTCGGGAGAAGCACATTTGCCCAGAATTATTACCCGAAGTGTCGGCTCAATTACGGATACTACAGCCATTTGCGGTGGTGAAGTCCGTAATGACGGCAACGACGAGGTTATTGCTCGTGGGGTGTGTTGGAGCACCAGCCCCAATCCCACTATTGCTGATGCGCATACCACAGATGGCGTTGGTTTGGGTTTTTATTCGGGAAGTTTGCAAGGATTGGTTCCGGGCGAAACGTACTATGTGCGTGCGTATGCTACCAACTATGTGGGAACCGCTTACGGCAACCAACTCTCTTTTACCACAAGCGAATGGGCGTGCGGCACAGGTACACTGGTGGATTACGATGGCAATGTTTATAACACGGTGCTTATCGGTAGCCAGTGCTGGATGAAAGAGAATTTGCGAACTACACATTATGCCAATGGTAATACCGTATCTAACGGCACAACAAGTCGTTGGGCATATCCCAGCGGCGATGCCTCCAACAAGCCCATCTATGGGTTACTATACACCTGGGAGGCAGGGATGCATGGGTCGTCAGCAAGTAGTTCGAACCCCAGTGGGGTGCAGGGTGTTTGCCCCACAGGTTGGCATCTGCCGAGCGAGGCGGAGTGGAATCAGTTGACCAACTACGTACGCAGCCAGAACCATTATTTGTGCAATTCAAGTAGTTCTAATTATGCCAAAGCGTTGGCTTCCACTACGGGCTGGAACAGCAGCACCACTACGTGTAGCGTTGGCGACACGCCTTCCAGCAATAATGCCACAGGCTTTTGTGCTTTGCCTGCGGGGTATTTCATAATTAATAGTTCCATCAATTACGACGGACTCGGAGTTGGCGCCTATTTTTGGACTACTTCTAATAGTCAGGGCTATTTTGGCCTGTTTTATAGCGGGACCGACACAAGGATTTCCACTAACGGACCCAATTATGTTTACCCTGGACATTCAATCCGTTGTGTCCGTGACTAAAAGATAAATTGTATTATTAACCAATTAAAATAGAGAAAATTATGGCAAAGAAAACAACAAAAGTATCATCCTTTCCAAATCTGGTCAAAAATGCATTTGATGAGATGGTGCAAACATACACGGATCTTTTTAATTCTGGTTTTATCCCAGCAATTCCTAGATCAAAAAAAGAAATCTGCTTCAAAGAGAGGAATCTCACATTCAATTTTTGTAGCAGTTATTTGCAAAATGCGGGTATTCGAAATGGAAAAGATATTTTTGTATGGCAGGAAGTGGACATAATGCAGGTGCCGGACAGAAGAGGTCGTATTGATTCTGTAATTCTTGATCTGCGAGAAGATGTTAATGTTCTTCTTCTAATTGAGGCTAAGCGAATTGCAGATGGAGGTGATAAAATAGACGGGAAGTCCGTTCATAAATGTGAGGCATTGCAAGCTGATATGGCAAGATTAAAGGACATAAATTTGCCAGGCAATCCGAATGGAACATGGAAAATATCGGATGAATTATACACATTAATCAATCAATACAAGCCTGCCATTTATAGACTAGCGTTGGTAGATTATTGGAAATGGAATGGTTCAAAAAGAAGTCAAACATACAAATGCATGACCAACTTCGAGAAGTGTACTGGCAATGATTTTATTCCCATAAACAATGACAAATTTCACGATGGCTTATATTTCTTAAATTATTGTTTGGATCAAATCGCTCCCATACAATCGCCACAGACTTGCTGTAATCATTTATTACCATAGAAAAGCAATATCGCAGTCTGTGATTGCTGATTGTTTCTATCCCCCACGTCCGTCCCATCGTGGCGGCCCTGTTTTTGTTGTCTGGGGGGATGGTGGTTAGACATGGTCGGATGTAGAGACGATGTGCACATCGTCTCTACGATTTGCCGGGAATGGTTCGTCACCGCAGAGGAAAAATCCGCGTGCATTTGCTAAATTCGCGGTCAACGGCAACAATGTCCCGGCCATTCATTTTCGCTGCGGGATGCAGCGAACCCCGGAATCATTCTTTCGGAGTTCCTGATTTTGTTGATACCACGGCAATCTCAATAATGGGTTCGCCCAAAGACACCTGAATCATCGCAATGGTCTTGCATGTGAAGTTGTGTCCAAACGAAAACCATCGCGACACTTCCGATTCTTTTTTGCCCGTCAGTTTTGCCAAATCCCGTTTGGACATACCCTTTTCCTGCAGGATTTGGTATATCCTTTCTGAAATGCCGTAATTCAACTCAAAAGCGGCACGCTCCTGAGGCGTGATGGAATCGTGTGCTTCCTTTAAAATAGGAGAATCCAACATACCTTTCTTTTGAAAACGCTGCAAAAATACAACATTTTATTCGTGTATTTAACATATATGTGAAATTTTTACAACCAATTTCAAACCGTCTGACCGTGGCGGCCCTGTTTTTGTTGTGTGGGGGATGGTGGTTAGACGTGGTCGGATGTAGAGACGGGGCGCGCCCCGTCTCTACGGTTTTCTGGGCAGGGGTGTAATGTTCCGTTGTAGAGACGTTTCATGAAACGTCTCTACAGGTGGTTACATAATAACGGTTTTTGGAGACGCGATGAATCGCGTCTCTACAGGTGCGCCGTGATTCCGTCACCGCAGAGGAAAAATCCGCGTGCATTTGCGAAATTCGCGGTCAACGACCGTTAGTGTTCCTCCGGCCACCAAGATTGGCAATTTACATATTCAGCACATCCGGATTTAGCAGAAAATCCATTAACGATAACACAAGGATGCCGTCCTCATTGTACCACGGTTCGGTGTTGTCCTGCTGTATGACGATTTTCTTGAAAGAATCGCTGATGTGCCTGAAGGAAGCGGTCTCCTGCGCCATCTTTTCGCGGGTGTCCAGCATGGCTGCCGACTGGATGTAATATCTGCGGCTCCCTTGGTTCACCACAAAATCCACCTCAAGGTGCTTCCGCACACAATCGCCATTCTCGTTTTTCACAACTACCTCCACATCGCCGACATCCACCGACAATCCCCTACGGCAGAGCTCGTTATAGATGATATTTTCCATCAAGTGCCCCGATTCCAGCTGGCGGAAGTTCAAACGCGCGTTCCGCAACCCAATATCAATGAAATAGTACTTATGCGGTGTGTTGATGTACTGCTTGCCCCTAATATCATACCGCATTGCCTTGCGGATGAGAAATGCCTCCTCCATATATTGCAAATAAGTGCCGATTGTATTAGGATTCATCACCTTCTTCTGCTTCATGCTGTTGAAAGCGTTGGCTATACGCAACGGATTGGTGAGAGAACCCACTGTGGATGCCACCACATCTGTCAGTTCCCCAATTTCCATATTGCCCCTTAAGTTGTATCGGTTGATGATGTCGGAAAGATACACCTGACTGAAAAGGTTTTCCAAGTAGGTTTTCTTCTCATCCCTGTCAGCAATATTTACCAGCATGGGCATGCCGCCATAAATCCGGTACTCGTTCCAAGCCTCTTCCAGAGTCCCCTTGTACACCGAAGAGAACTCGGCAAATGAAAGAGGGTAAAGCCGGATTTCATCGCCCCGCCCCCTGAACTCGGTAATGATGTCCGACGACAAAAAACGCGAATTGCTTCCTGTAACGTAAACATCCACATCGCCAAGATGAAGCAGGCCGTTCAAGACATCCTCAAAGCCAGAAACCAATTGAATTTCATCAAGTAAAACATAGTATTGTTCTCCATCAACAATTTGCGATTTGATATACTGGTATAGTGCCAGCGGATTGCGAAATTCAACATTAGCGATGTCGTCCAAACGCAATGTGATGATGTTCTCCTCGCTAACACCGGATTCCAATAGATATTCGTGGAATATGTTGAAAAGAAGATAGGTTTTACCACATCGCCGCACCCCCGTTACAATTTTCACTAGACCATTGTGTTGCTTGTGTTTAAGTCGTTCCAAATAAAAATTTCGAGCGATTTTCATATTCCATATAAAATTTCTGCAAAAATATGCATTTTTTTTAAATGGTATAAATTTTTTGTAAAAATCATAAACAACGATTTGTCCGCTGCAAATAGATACTATAATCACCACGTCATTTTCAAGTATTTTGTTCAAAAAAAATTTCGCACAGGGACCGTTCCCACCGTGGCGGCCCTGTTTTTGTTGTGTGGGGGATGGTGGTTGGACGTGACCGTATGTAGAGACGATGTGCACATCGTCTCTACGGTTTCCGGGGCAGGGGTGTAATATCCTGTCGTAGAGACGTTTCATGAAACGTCTCTACAGGTGGTTGCATAATAACGGTTTATGGAGACGCGATGAATCGCGTCTCTACAGGTACGGTGCATTTCCGTCACCGCAGGGAAAATCCGCGTGCATTTGCGAAATTCACGATGTTTTTTCTTGACACGATAGCCACATTCAAGGAAAATCGTAATTTTGCCGATTGAAATGCAATCCGCGTCCAAACAGAAAAGACACGATGGACAATGACCTATTTGAATCAATTTCACAAAGAGTTATGCCAAAGAGTTTGGAATGGTGATGCGTTTTGCAACCTCTTTTTTAAATTGTATATATGAAAGATTACGCGGTAGTCATCGCCCAGGAGCTGGGCTTGCAGGAGAAACAGGTCAGAAACGTGCTGGAATTGCTGGACGGCGGCGCAACCATCCCGTTCATAGCAAGATACAGGAAGGAAGCCACCGACTCGCTCGACGAGGTGCAGATCGGCGCCATCCGCGACCGGCACATCAAGCTGGTGGAACTCGACAAGCGCCGCGCCGCCATCCTCGACTCCGTGGCCGAACAGGGCAAGCTGACGGACGAACTGCGTGCGGCCTTTGAAAACGCCGTCACGATGACCGAACTGGAGGACCTCTACCTGCCGTACCGCCCCAAACGGAAGACCCGCGCCTCCGTCGCACGCGAGAAAGGGCTGGAGCCGCTGGCCGCCCTCATCATGAGCCAGAAAGAAACCAACCTCTTGGCCATCGCCAAACGGCACGTCAATGCGGCGAACGGAGTGGCCAGCGTGGAGGACGCCCTCGCCGGCGCCCGCGACATCATCGCCGAGTGGATCTCCGAGAACATCCCCGTCCGCAACCGGCTGCGCACCATCTTCGTCAAGAATGCCGTCATCGCCTCCAAAGTGGTGAAGGGAAAGGAGAAGGAGGGCGCGAAGTTCGAGGTCTATTTCAACTTTTCGGAACGGCTGGACCGGGCGCCGTCGCACCGTATCCTCGCCGTCTTCCGCGGTGAGGAGGAGGGCTTCCTGCACCTCACCATCGCCCCCGACGAGAACCGCACCATCGATGCCCTGAAGAAGCATTTTGTGAAGCAGAACAACCTCTGCGGCGAGCAGGTCGCACTCGCCGTCACCGACTCCTACAAGCGGCTGCTGCAGCCCCAGATGGAGACGGAAATGCGGAAGATTTTCAAAGAAAAGGCTGATAAAGAAGCAATTAACGTCTTTGTGACGAACCTTCGCCAGTTGTTGCTGGCTCCGCCGCTCGGTCAGAAAGTGGTGCTCGCCATCGACCCCGGTTTCCGTACCGGCTGCAAGGTGGTCATCCTTGACCGGCAGGGCAAGTTGATGCACAACGAGACCATCTATCCGCACCCGCCGAAAGCGGAGTACCGCCTCGCCAGCGACAAGCTGAAACGGTTGGTTCTACAATATAAGGTGGAGGCCATCGCCATCGGCAACGGCACCGCCGGGCGCGAAACCGAGTACTTCGTCAGCAAGATTCCCTTCGAGCGCGACGTGCAGGCTATTGTGGTGAACGAGAGCGGCGCCTCCGTCTATTCCGCCTCGCAGGTGGCCCGCGACGAGTTTCCCGACTACGATGTCACCGTGCGCGGGGCCGTTTCCATCGGCCGCCGCCTGATGGACCCGCTGGCCGAGCTGGTCAAGATCGATCCCAAATCCATCGGGGTGGGACAGTACCAGCACGACGTGAACCAGACCCTTCTTCAGGAGAGCCTGGATACCACGGTGGAGAGTTGCGTCAACTATGTGGGTGTGGAGGTGAACACGGCCAGCAAGGAGTTGCTGTCGCGGGTGTCGGGCATCGGCCCCGCGCTGGCGAAGAACATCATCGAGTACCGGAACGAGCACGGTCCTTTCGCCGCACGCTCGGAACTGCGCCAAGTGCCCCGTTTCGGCGAGAAGGCGTTCGAGCAAGCTGCCGGTTTCCTCCGCATCCGCAACGCAGCCAACCCGCTCGATTTCAGTGCGGTACATCCCGAAAGCTACCACATCGTGGACGAGATGGCACGCACCTGCGGATGCTCCGTCACCGAGCTGATGGGCGATGCCGAAAAACGCAAACAGATACATGTGGAGGACTATGTGACGAACAAGGTGGGGCTTCCGACGCTGACCGACATCATGCAGGAGCTGGCGAAACCGGGCCGCGACCCGCGCACCACCTTCGACGTGTTCGAGTTCGACAAGAACATCAGCACCATCCAAGACCTGAAAGTGGGGATGGTCGTTCCCGGCATCGTCACCAACATCACCAACTTCGGTTGCTTCGTCGATATCGGCGTGCATCAGGACGGCCTCGTCCATATCAGCCAGCTCGCCGACCACCGCGTCAACAACCCCAACGACGTGGTGAAACTCAACCAGAAGGTGATGGTGAAAATCACCGCCGTGGACCTGGACAGAAAACGTATATCATTATCAATGAAGGAAAAATAAAATAAGAGACGCGGTACACAGAGACGCGGTACAGAGACGCGGTACACAGAGACGCGGTACACAGAGACGCGGTACACCACGTCTCTACTATGACCTATAAACTATTAACTATTAACTAAATAACTATGGTAATTTTAGAAAGACCTTTTGTATCAGACCTTTTGGTGGAAACACTGGAAAAAAACAACATTCCCGTTCTGCGCAATGAAATGTCGGAACTGCGTGTTTCCAAAGGAAATGTCATGTCAGACAACGAATTCCGTGAAGAATACAAGAAAATCGGAAAACTGTACACCTGTTCCGAGAACGCGCTCGGCTGGATTTACGAGCATATCGATGACAAGGCGCTGCTTGACGGAATTTCCATCGTGAAGGACAAGGCGGCGTTCCGCAAAATCTGCCGCGACATCTATCCCGATTTCTTTTATAAAGAATTTAATATCAATGAAATGCAGGATGTTGATACGGACACGCTCGTGTTTCCGTGCGTCATCAAGCCGTCGGTCGGTTTCTTGAGCAAGGGCGTTTTTGTGGTGCACAATCCAGAGGAATACCGCAAGGCGGTGGCTGCGTTGCTGGCGGATTTTGCAAAGGCGGGTTCCGATTTTCCGGAATTTGTGGTCGGCAAGAGCCGCTTCCTGATTGAGGAGTACATCCGCGGCGAGGAATACGCGGTGGATGCCTACTACAATGAAAACGGTACGCCCGTGATTCTGAACATCTTCCATCATAAATTTATGGATGAGTCCGACACCTCTGACCGTCTCTACATGACCAACAAGGGACTGTTCGACCAGTACGAAGGCCCATTTGCCGATTTTCTCACCAACCTCAACGGCACGTTGCACCTGAAGAATTTCCCGATGCACATCGAGTTCCGCTACGACGGCAAGAAGGCGGTGCCGATTGAAATCAACCCGTTACGGTTTACGGGATTCTGTCTCAACGAGTTGCAGGTCTTCATCAGCGGTCAGCACCCGATGGTTTCGTACCTGCGCGGACGGCGAGTTTCCAAGGCGGAGATGTGGCAGGGCAGGGAGGACTACACCTACGCTTTCGGCGTGCTGGAGTTGCCGGCGGATGAAAGCGACAAGACCTTCAACGAGGAGAAGTTCCGTGCGGATTTCCGCGGTGTCATTGACGTACGGCGCGTGCCGGACCGCACCTCCGGCGTGGCCGCCACCGTTTTCCTCCGGACGGAAACGGAAAACATCCACGACCTCGACCGCATCATGAGTCTGGACATGCGGGAGTATGTGAAGTGATTTTATAGCCCCAACTGAACCAGCAGCGGTTCCAGATGCTCCTTGAGCTGTTTGTAAAATTCAGGGTGCGTGTCCTTGTACGCCTCCATCTTTTGGCGGGCGTTCATCGTGGCCACCGCCTTGGTGTATTGCGAACATTCCCAATCCACGATCATTCCAAGCCAGTCGAAGCGCTTGCCCTTGTATTCTTTGTGATGGCGGGCGTGGCGGCGATGCCAGTCGCGCACCTTTTCGTAAGGCCAAATCAGTCGCAACCACGGCTTTTCAAAATCGTGGAACAGGAAACGGAATTTCCAACAGCGCAGGTTGAGCGCGGTCATGTTGAAGGCGCACCAGTGGGCGAACCAATAGGGGAACGTGGCCCTTTCGTCAGGTGAAAACATAGTGTAAAAAAAGAGGGTGGGGGAGTTCCCGCACCCTCGTATTGTTTTTTGATAGTTTACTTGAATGACTTCTCGCAGAGACCGTCGCCGCTGAGGAGCAAGCGGTCCATATAGGCCGGGACTTCCTTGCCCATGTACTTGTCCACGTAGATCTTGGCGAGGTACTGGCCCAGCATGAAGCCGTGGCCCTGCAAGCCCACCAACAGCCCGTGACCCGGGTCGATG
>JAEEQA010000058.1 GCA_016285085.1 Bacteroidales bacterium | reverse complement strand
CGTCAACCACGGCACCTTCAACAGCCTCACCGAGACGGCTTGCGGAACCTACACTTGGGAACACCCGGTGCTGACCGTCGTCAGCAACCAGCCCCAGCAGCAGTTGAGCGACATCAACGACCTGCAGGTTGAAGACAACACCTACGACGCCAGCGGCGACTACATCTACACGTATGTGAACGGCGAAGGCTGCCCGAGCGCCGACACGCTCCACTTGACCATCAACCCGGTTTACAGTGACACCGTCCGCGAGACCGTGAGTGTCTCTTCACTCCCCTACCTCTGGAACGGCCTCTCCGTCACCGCCTCCGACACCGTGACAGTGCGTCTTGAGACGGTGGAAGGCTGCGACAGCGTCATGACACTCGTCCTCACCGTCGAGGGTCTGGAAGGCGACGACCCGTTCTTCACCACCAACACCCTCGGTGACGGCGACACCGTCATCCTCACCGCCTTCGCAAACCAGATGGACGGTACCAAGAAGGTGTCCGTCAACTATACCCTCACCAAGAATGACCAGGCCATCAACGACATGCGCCTCGAATGCGGTGGTGAACTCTACATCGGAACCCAGTGGCTTGACAACCTCTATGGTGCAAGCCTTAACGAACCTGTCGGCAACATGCCGCAGAACACCTTCCACGTTTCCAACTACCACTACGACTACTTCTACTTCGCCTTCCTCGACGGCCGCGCCAACACTGTGACCCACTCCTTCACCGAGCCTGGCGAGTACAAGGTCCTCTTCGAGCTGGTTGAGGAAACCGGCGGTCAGGACTTCCTGATTCCTTACGACGACAACACCGACCACCGCATCGGCGGCAAGAACAGCACTCCGCTGTCCGACGTGCTCGCCTCCATCGTGGTCACCTTCTCGGTCGAAGAATCCGAAGGCCAGGATGACAACACCTCCACGGCCGGCCCGACCCTGTCTCTCACCCAGAACGGCAGCGAGGTCACCGACGTGACCGGCAATGATCCGGTTGTGATGCGTGTCAATGCCAACGGCTACGCCGACAACGACCAGGTCGCCATCCGCTACACCGTCCTTGACGAGAACGACCAGCCCCTGTCGATGCTCTCCAGCGTCGGTACCGTGACGATGAAGACCACCTGGAACGGAAACCTCAACGGCGGCAGCCTGCCGGCGGCCACCGGAACCTATCCCGGCAACCTCTTCCGTCCGGTTTCAAACAGCCGTTACAACTTCTTCTACCTCGATTACCTCACTTTCAGCGAGACCTACACCGAAATCTCCGCCAACTGGACGGTGCCCGGCACCTACAAGATCCAGCTCGAGCTGGTGAAGATGGCCAACGGTCAGGACTTCGCCTTCAGCTTCGGCAACAACCAGCACATCGGCGGCAAGAACGCCGTTGACGGCGGGGTCACCTTCGACACGAAGACCCTCACCTACGGTGGCGCGAGCCAGGCGGCCAACCCGGCCATCACCGGCATCGCCGACAACGACAGCGAGGAAGGCATCACCCTCTATCCGAACCCGACCCGCAGCACCGTCTTCGTGAAGCTGTCGGCCAACTCCCACGACGGCGACGAGCTCCAGCTCTTCGACCTCTACGGCAAGCGCCTGCGCACTATCGCGGTCAGCGGCGAGGTCACGGAAATCGACCTCGGCACCTACGCCGGCGGCATGTACATCGTCAAGCTCGTGAGCAACGGCGAGGTCACCGCGGTCGCCAAGGTGGTGAAACAACGGTAACGACCCTTTGCGGGGATGCCATAATATGACATCCCTACAATTACGAACAACAATCTGTAGAGACGCAAAATTTTGCGTCTCTACATTTGTTTTGGGACAATGGGGTGCATGACCCGGGGGATTTGCCGCAGCATAAGCGAAATAATGCCACGCACAAAGCCTGTACATTGCAAAAAAACGGGATTCTGTTGCAAACCCCATTCGCAACGGAATGGTACACATCGCCAAATAAAAACTAAAGATAAAGAGCCGGCATCGCCGTCTTACTATCGATTTGGTACATCAGCTGCTCTATTCCGAAACAATTCGCACCTGTTCCACGCCGAGCAGCACTGGAGCCCAGGTCGAAAGCTCCTTCTGGACAGAGCTTCTGTCGCCATTGCCGGACCATTTTATGTACAGCGTCGGAACAACCTGCATCGATTTCGTACGAGGATTGTAATAGGCATTGTCGGAAATGGAAATCTCATCGATGGTGGAGTGGTACTTCTCCCCTATCGTGCGGGCGATTTCCGCATACTTCACCGACGAACTCGTTTGTATAGAATCTTTTAACTGCTGGATTTCCTCATCTTTGTCGCGGATTTGCTGCTCACGGTCCACCAAAAGACCAGCCAGCACATCAGCCTGATCACCCATTTCAATGACATGGGAGGTTTGTCGTACCCGCAACTGCGTGGAAGCCAACGAATAATCGTTCACCATCATCTGTCTTAACGTGTCCACCATGGCCGGAGACACTTCCTCCCCAATGATGGTCAGTGTCAATGTTGGCGATTTCTTATCGTATATTTTATCGTAACTTATTATTTGTGATTCTTTTAAAATATCATTTTTTTGAAGATCATTCACAAATTTGATAACCTGCGAATTGAAGGCACTTTCTTTCACCACGCTGATAGCGGTGAAAAGGCTGGGAATCATCACCAGAACCGTGAAAAACATGATGCTCCGCTTGACAATTTTCTCCCGCTTGGGATCGACAAATTTGCTGATGGGAAATTTCAAATAACGCACCATCACGAAGGTGGCAAGAGCGATAAAGAAGGAGTTGATGAAAAACAGGTAGAATGCCCCGAAAAAGTATTTGAACTGCAGGGTGGCCAGGCCGAAGCCGGCGGTGCAGAGCGGCGGCATGAGGGCGGTGGCGATGGCCACGCCCGAAATCACGGTGAAGGGCTGCTCCCTGCGCGAGGCTGCTACAATGCCCGCCAGTCCACCGAAAGTGGCAATCAAGACATCAAAGATGGTGGGACGGGTGCGCGCCAGCAGTTCCGACTGCGCATCGCTGAGCGGCGAAAGAACAAAGTAAACCGTTGAGGCGAAGAGGCTTATCAACACCATAATGGCCAGATTGCGAAACGACCGCTGCAGCAGTTTCATATCGAAGGTGCCGACGGCCAAGCCGATACCGTTGATAGGACCCATCAGCGGCGAGATCAACATGGCGCCGATGATGACCGCCGTGGAGTTGACATTCAGCCCGATGGATGCGATGATGATGGCGAAAAACAAAATCCAGATGTTGATGCCGCGGAACTCGACCGAACGGCGGATGTAGGCAATGGTCGCCTCAATGTCGGTGTCATCGTGAATGATTAGCAGGGATTTGAACTTGCGCCACAAAAGGAGCGCAACCTCCTTGAAACTGCGGGGTTTGGGCGTTTCCTCAGAACTCATACCTTCCTTTTTAATAGGGTGAATTTGAAGGTGCAAAAGTACAATATTTTCCAAAACCATGTAGAGACGCAAAATTTTGCGTCTCTACACGCGCGGGGGTTACCGTCCCAGCGGAACGGTTACCTGCAACCCGACCTCCAACGCGGGGAAATCATCGTACGCCCAGCCATGGAATTCAAGATCCAGCGAATTAGGAGTCATTACATCCAAGCGATTTATGCGGTACTGCACGTAAACCGCGACAATGTCAAATCCCAACCGAGCACGCACACCCCATTGAAATGCGTTGACCATACGCGCAGGAGTGACGGTTTTCGTGCGATAGTCGGCTTCTCCTGAAACAGTTTTATGACGAGCATAGAAATTCCATCCAGCATAAATGCCTGTGTCGAAGAAGAGTCCGTAACCGAACAGGCCGCCCGGCACGAGACGGAACCGCTGGTAAAACTCGGCCTGCAAAAAACTCACCCGCACATTCTCTTTGTGAAGGTTGGTATACCGGAGCGAATCATTCGGTCCCAAAACATTCTCATAAGGATAATCATACCGCGACTTTTTCAAGTTGTACCATGTGGCACCGATTTCCGCGGCGACACCCAGACTGTACCACTTGCAGATGTTCCCCTTGAAACGGAGGCCAATCAGGAAACTTTCTGATTTTCCGTAGTTGATGGGCTTCGTCGGACCTGCGGGCGCCACAAAGCCCCACGACAGGTACGGCGCAAAGTTGTAGCGGGCGTTCACCCCGCGCTTGCGAGGAACCAGATTGTTGATAGAAGTCGGTTGTCCCACCACTCTGTCAGTGAATGGGGAACACTTTATTTCATGATTCACGACAAAATCCTCCCCTTCGCCCAAGACGATGTTTGTTTCTGTCTCTTTCACTCCACAGGCGTACAGGGCATCGAAAGTGAGATAATATGTTCCTGCCTGGACATCGTGTAATGCGTATTCACCATCCAAATCCGTCATCACATAGTTGATGACGCTATCGTTTCTTTGGAGATAGACATAGATAAACGCTAACGCCTCGCCTCTTTGATTAGTAACTTTTCCTGAAATCGCACCCAACTCCCCAACAGCGGCTTTCTTCTGCTCCCCCACAAAATAGGAGGCCTGCGGCACCCCGTAACCGTAGCGGAAATCATGCTCCGGGTAGCGGTCGGCGGACTTCTCAATCTCCGCCTTCAGTTCCATATTGTTCAGTTGCGGGCGGCTCTGCCAGGCACAGGCCGCAAAGCCGGCGGTCAACGGACTGGAGAACGAAGTTCCGTAGGCGTAGGTGTAGGGTTTTGTTTTTGAGGGATTTGCGACGAAAGCATGGCCGTACGCACACACATTCGGTTTCAAACGGCCGTCGGCAGTCGGGCCCCACGAAGTGAAGGAGGAGGGGTTCCCCATCTCGTCGATGCCGCCTACCGAAAGCACACTGTCGGCATCGGCGGGGGTGATGAGGGTGCGCCAGGAGCGGTCGTCACCTTCGTTACCCATGGAATTGCAGACCAATATCCCTTTGGCAGCGGCCATATTGGCGGCGCGGGCCACCAACGAAGTGCCGTCCATATCCTCCGGATTATACCGTTCCTTGCCGTAGCCGAGCGAACTGTTGATGATGTTGGCGCCGTTGCGGTCGGCCCACTCCATGCCCATCATCCACCACACCTCCTCCTTGCGCGGCTCGGCGTTCACCTCGGTGCGGGCCAGCAGGAACTCGGCGCCCGTGGCCAATCCTATCTTATTCCCGTCCTTGATGCCGGCGATGCAGCTCAGCACCATCGTGCCGTGAGAACTCCAACCATAGACATTTTCCCGTTTCAGCGGAAAATTGTAGGTCTTGAGAATGCGGTGCCCATCCCGCAGGTGCTGGAACGCGGGATGCTCGTCCGCCATCTTGAAGCCCCCGTCGAGGACGGCAATACGGATGCCGCTGCCGTCAATGCCCTGTTCCACAAACCTTTTGCCCTGCATCCGATCAAGTTGCGGATAAATGTGAGCGATGTCGGCAGCGGCTGTCGGAGCGGACTCCTCCGAAGAAACCGAGGCGGGGACGGCGTGCGACTCGATGGGCGTCACCGCAGCCACGAACGGCAAGGCGCGGATTTCGTCAATCCGGAACGTGCCGACCGCCACGGCGTTGAACCAGCGGCTCTCCCCAATCATCTCCTCGGAAAGGCGGTCAACCGCAGTTATATACGTGCGATTAAGGGGGAAGTCGGTGCTGTCGCACAGCGGAAGCTGCTGCTGCACACGGCGTTGGATGGCCTTCGCGTCAAAATAGGCGTAAGGGTCGAACTCCGTGCCGTTCTTATCCGTGAAAAAGACCCAGTAAAGGTCCTGTGCGGACGCGACAACAGCACAAAATATCAATGCAAAAGAAACAAGGAATTTCCTCATTCTCAATTATTTAAATTATTGCACATTTGTATCCACCTGCTTCTGCTCGCTTTCCTTCTTCGGCTCCGCACTGTTCTGGTTGTACCAGTCCACCTTGCGCGAGAAGTACATCACCAGACACAGGACCACAAAGATGAAGATGCTGCCGGCGAGCAAAGCATAATCCTGCAACTGAAGGATGGTGAACATATAACCATAGAGAATAACCAGCACACCGCCCACAAAGAGTCCGAGTTTCCACGACTTAAGCACGGCTTTCGAATAGAGTGTAATCAAGATGATGGTGGACAACGAAGCAATCAGATAGGCAAGATTGAAGGTGACATACTCGGAGATGGAGAGCAGAAGCGTATAGAATACGATGAGGGCCGCACCCACCAGCAGGTAATGCAACGGGTGGAGCAGTTTTTTCCGCGAAATCTCCACAAAGAAGAAGACAAGGAACGTGATGGTGGTAAACAGGATGGAATATTTCACACAACGTTCGGTTTTCTGGTAGCTATCCACAGGAAGAAGAAGTGTTGCCCCAAAATCGGAATTCCCCACTGTATACGAGTCATCTTTCCACGACCTCGGGAAATTGCGATTAAGATGCATCATTTTCCAAACCGCAGAGAAGCCATTCTCATCCACATTGCGTTCGGTTGGGAGGAAGTTGCCCATAAAACTGGGATTGTTCCAATCGGAAGTGAGGTGAACCTCGGTGTTGGCGCCCACCGGACAGAACGAAATCGAGCCGGCGCCTTTCAGCTTCAGCGTTATGGAAAACGGAAGCGTGTCATTCAAGGAATCCGTAAGATTCACCAACGACTGCACGCCCGTCCACGCCACATTATGATTGGGAAGTCCTGCATCAAAACCGCAGTCCTCATTGCCAAGGTGCACGTTCAACTGTTCCTCAACTCCCCTTAAATCACTGATACCCATGCATAGTAAGGCACGATCGAAGCGCAGCCTCTCTTTCGGCACACCCGCAAAATCCACATTTCCGAAATCACCACTGATATTCAAGTTGGAATGATAAACGACCACATCATAGATTCCCCTATGGAGTTTCTGCGTGGAAACATCGCCGGTCACGTTCAAATTCTCCGGCATCACATTCAAATAATGTGTCTCGATGGATTTGCCGTCCTTGCCATATTCGTAATATGGGATGGAAAGAAACGGGCCTCTCACAGTCTGCCAATTGGCCCATTTTTCGGACACTTCTTCCACGGCACTGCTCCGAAGACCTTGCCGCTCGTCAACCAGATTCCTGATCAGCAAGGCGGGAATTAACAATAATAAAATCAAGCCACCGATAATGATGACCTTGAAGAAGGAATTGTAACGCAATTTTGACATATTGATTAGGGTTTTAAAACGCTGATACTAACGAAGAAACAATGAGGTTTATTGCGAGGAATTAGGAGTTAGGAATTAGGAGTTAGAAATTAGGAGTTAGAAGTTAGGAATTAGAACGTCAGGAAGCCCACGCCGATGTTCACGCCGAAGAAATAGTTCCAGACGACGCGGTTGGCAGCCCGTTGCCCCACCTCCATGTCTTCCGCGTACTTGAAAAAATAGATGCCCGGAAAACTCAGCCCCGCCGACATCCCGATATTGAGCTTGAGGAAGTCACAGAAGAAAAAGTCGCGGCCGTACTCAAGACGGAAACCGTAACAGTTTTTTCCCTCACGATAGGTGTAGTCGCCGCCCGAGGCCGGAACATCGTATAGGGCCCGCATGTAGTCGAAGTGGAACCGCAGGAACTGGCCGAGCGGCGCCGTGGCCCCGCGCCCCAGATACACCTTGCAGAACACGCCCCCGCCCATTACCCGCAAGTCACGGGTGACATAGTCGTACTTCCACTCATCGTAGGTGTCGAACTTTGTGTCAAACCAGATGAACTTCGCGCCCACCGTGCCACTGCGCCACGCAATCACCTCCAAGTTAGGTTGTAGCAGGTAATTGAACGCCCAATAGCGCTTGTCTCCCTGGAAATTGGAAACACGCTTCAGTCCCGGCGCCATCGACATCTCCATGTTGAACAGCACCCGCCGCCCCATATAGCCCGGATAGCGCGACACGAAGTCCGCCTGGGCAAAGCAACCTGCCACCCCCATCATCATCACCAACAAAAACAGCAGCTTTTTCATTTTCCTATGTATTTAATGTCGTGCAGCGACTGGTAGACAAAATCGTGAAGATAGGCGTCGGTCTGTTCTGCATCCGCATCCAGACTACTGCTATACAATATTTTGGAAGTCTTCACGTCAATGACAGCGAATTGGGCTTTCGTCTCATAGTCGAAAGCGAAGAAGTGCGCCGCCGCCACTGGAGAGGCCAATGGCACCAGCACCGCCGATATGAACGGAAGCCACATATACCTGAAAATGAAGTGTTCCGGGTGCGAATAGGCATACACCACACAGAAATGGTCGGTACCTGCCGCCGCACACGCCTCCCCGATGCCGCACGACTGGTACAGCACCATCGTGTTGCCCGCCGCGTTCAGGTAGTCGGCGTGCCACCGCTGCAACTTGCAATAGTGGTTGTAACTTTCAGCAGAAGAGAGCAGCAGCGAATCCTTTTCAATATCGGAAAGATTGATTTTCAGTCGTTTGCAACTCTTCAAGATGGTCTTTTCCAACTTGTCGCCCTGCGGAAGGTAATTGCGCCCGCCCAATTTCAATTTGAAATAGAGCGGGTTCCACACCAACATGGGCTTGCGGAGTTCAGCGTTGCGCAGGGTGTGCAACGATTTGAGCGAAGCTTCGTCCTCAAGCACGCCCTTCACCGAATCCACATGGTTCCAGAAGGCAGGGTTCTGGCGCAGGTCGGCCAGCATAAAGTTGCGGGTTGTAAAGGTCTCTTCCGGAAGCACTTTGGAACGGTTCGCACTCCCCTGCTTCAGCCGGTCGTACTTGTTGCCGGCGGCCGCCGCCTCGTTCTGCTGCTCCGCCTGCTCCACCGGCGACGGAATCCAGTCCATCGGATAGTCGCTGTACTTGGCGTAAGCCAACTGGTTGTCCTCGGTCATCTGGCGCATGATATGGTCCACCACTTCCACGGCAAAAGCATCTTGCGGGTTGCGGAGATGCGCCTGCCACGCGAAGCGGAGCGCCAGCAGTTCCAGTTCCACCAACCTCGCCTTGCGCAGGAAATGGCACACCTGCTGCTTCTCCCCTTCCACCTCCTTGGACGGCGGCACCGCCTCGTCGAAGCCGTCGCTGTTTTTCTGGCAGGCCACGCCGTAAAGCGACATGTAGAGGGCGCGGTGCAGGAAAAGGTTGTCGGGATATTGCCGCAGCATCACATAGCTGTTGTAGAACGCATCCGTGTACTTGTGCTGGGTGAGCCAGCTGTCGATGCACTCGAAGCGGGCCCTGTCACGCATTTCGCGGAACAGCGCCTCCGGTTGGAGGAAAGTGCTGCGCCCGCTGTTGTCGGCCACGGCCACCTGACGGCGGATCCACTCGCGCCGTTTCAGCAGGTTGGGGTGGCTGCTGAGGGTGTCGGCGTAGTCCTCGCGGGCCCGGACGGGTGTCACGGCGGCGAGGAAGTAGTCGTCGGGGAAATGATAGCACACCGCCTCGACGAACCGACGGTCGAACGGGATCTCGTCGAAGGGCAAGTAGCTGTACTGCAGCACATCGAAGACCCCGTCGAGGGCTTCGTAGCTGTAGGCTGTTTTGGCGAAAAAGCGCTGGAAGGCCAGACGGTCGGCCTCGGTCTCGTGTTCGCGGGAGCGGTACTGCGAGGTGACGAGCACGTCCGGCAGGGTCTGGCGGGTGGCGCGGCGCTCCTTCTTGGCGGCCTCCCGCTCGGCCTGGATGTGTCCCTCCTGGATATGCACGATTTCGTGGGCGAGGATGAAGGCCAGCTCGCTCTCGTTCTGCAACTGTGCCAGCAGGCCGGTATTGACGACCACCATCCCGTTCTCGTAGGCGGCGGCGTTCACTTCGGGCGAGCGCAGGATGTAGAAACGGAGTTGCCCGCGAAGTTCCGGCCAGGATTCCAACAAACGTTCGGCCACCGCCTCCACGTATGCGTTCATCGGGGTGCCGAAGAGCAGCTCGCCGCTGGTGAAAAGCGCGTGACAGGCGGCTTCGTTCGTCTTGACTTTCGTTCCGCCGTAGCGGGCGAAATCGGCGGGCATGTCACCTGTACAGACGGCAGGATGGTAGTCGGCCGCAAACTGCGAAACCGGCTGTGCCATCAGGACACAGCCGGCCGCTATCATCATGCAGAGTGCCAAGAAACGCCGCATAGCTATTCTTTCACCTCAAAAGACTCGATGCCGTAGCCCTGCTTCCCATTTGTGCAAATATAGACCATGCCATTGTCATCCGCCAGCCAAAGTCTCTGGAAGTAGCTCTTGCGGGTATCGCATTTCATAATCGTCTTATAGTCCACCTTGCCATCGGGTGACAGCTTGGCAAGACGCATACAGGCCTTTCCGTACTCCATCGGATTGGTGCTGCAATAGCCGTCCGGATCAAGGCTGTTGTTGTAAACCAAATAGATGTTATTTCCTTTTACAAAAGAGGAATAGGAGATAAAGTAATCATGGAAACAGTATGTCAGAGGGCAGAACGTTTCAAGCGGAAGATATCCGTTGGTCTTGTGCGACTGCAACTTACGCACCATGTCGTTGCGTTCACTTTCACCGGACGTGTCAAACGTCTGATAGACGACATCACTGGCCCAATTCGACCATTCAGTATAGGTGGTGTTGCCCATCCTTGTTGTCTGCACGGCGTAGGCGCGGTGTTCGCCCAGCATCACGATTTTTCCATTTTCAAGTCGAACGATATCCTGCACGAAGATGCGGTACTTGAGGTGGATCAGGAACATGTGCTTGTCCTGCGCCTTCTGCTCTTCGGGAAGCATGTAGTTGTGCGTTTCCACAATATTTTCTGAATTGGGATCGAAGATGCAGGAAAAATAGCCGATGGAGGGCTTGGAAGCCGCCTCGCCATAGTAGCCGCCGATGAAGCAGGAGCCGTTGTCAAGCTGGAGGATGCCGGCAGAGTGGATTTCGCCGAAGGAGAAATGAGGGATGCGGTATTCCGTCAGTTCACTGTCCGTAAGCTGGGCGATGTGCAGCGAGGAGTTCGTCGGGTCGCCCACAGCCTTGCCGAACATAGTGTTAAACAAGGGCATGTTGAACGCGTTGACGTCACTCTTCCCTTTCCTATCGTAGGAGATGAAAAGCAGGGTCATATCGCCGCTGTTGGAGAGTGCGGCCTCTGAGAAGGCAAAACGGGGCGAGCGTGTAGAGGGGGCAAACTCCTTGAAACTCACCTCTTCGCCCTTTGAATCATAGACAAACACATAAACTTTTGAGGGCGATTTTTTGAAGGCAGCCATCAAAATCACGGCGTGAAGTTTACCATCGGGCGACTCCACACGCGTGCTCCACACCGCCTTGGTGGGAATGGAAAGACGGGCTTTCATGCGTGCATTCTGCGTGCCGACTTTCGGCAGGTGTCCCGTGCAATAAACCGTGCTTTTCTTTTCAAGATATGTATAGGATGCAAAGTAGTCGTCACCTGCATCGAATGCTGTTTCCAGAAAATGAGGAGTTTGGAAGACTACCTTATGATAGTTGAACGAACGCTTGTTCTTGTTGAAAACCGCAAGGGTGTGTTCCAGGTGCTTTTTGCCGCCGACACGAGGATAAAGATATTCAACAAACTGATCTTCACTATTTTCCAAAAGAAGAGCGTTGTTACGAAATAGGTCAACGTCCTTCATTTGAACAAATTTCTTGTTGACCATCTGGGCGGAAGCCCCGAGTGCCATCACAAAACAGAGGGCAAATAAAACGACTTTTTTCATATTGAATATTTTAGTGATTAATTAAACTATCTGGTTAAAAATGCAAGGCAAGCCCAAAACCTTGTGAGTTGCCCCCGATGGAGATACGCATCGACGAGTTGGAGGCCGGACGTTTGCCTGGATTGAGATTGTTCTGCCTGTCCTCTTCGTAATCGCGACTGTAGTTGTAGTCGTAGGCGAGGCTACCCATCATGCTGCTTCCCCGATGGTTCAGATTGATGGCAGGAATAAGGGTGGCGGCACCCACCGCCATGCCTGCAATAACACACAAGAAACCCGTAAAGGCCGGTGTCGTGGAGAATTTACCCGTATCACCGTGGTAGATGCCCCTCGTGATCTGGATCCAGTTGTAGATCCACAAGCCAGCCCCTGCCACAGCCAAAGCGCCTGCGCAGCCGCCAATAACGAAGAGCGGTATACTGGCATTCCATTGTCCCTTCGCCTTCTTGTAATCACGGAACTGCTCCGAGTCGAACATCTGGAGCAAATCACTGCGTGTCAGTTTCGTCAGCACGCCGTTGCGATCCATGTAGTAATTCCCGTTCTTGTAAACCATCTTGCCTTCGGGCACGCCAGTCATTGCATTATACAAATAGAAGGTTTCGGAAAAATCAGTCGTATCAATCTGATATTCAGCTATATAAACAGCATCCTTCATTTCTTCGTCAGGAGTTTGTACTACAGGTGCTTCCTGCGCCAAGAGTGCCGTGCAGGCAAATAAGAGCGCCAAAAAAAGAGGGAAAAACTTTTTCATAACGGAATTCAGATTAGGAATGCAACATTCTGTTTAATAATATTCGGAGGCAAAAATACAACTATTTAACGGATTTTTATCCCCTCACACCAGAAATGTGAACCCTCACAGCATAAAACACTATAAATCAAAGTAATTGAACAACAAAAAATTCACCTTCTCACAAAAGCAACCACTTGGAGAGCTCATTCCGTCGATGAAAAAAAAATTAAGTTTTTTTTGCATTTCTCACAAAGTCGCCGTACCTTTGCAACCTCATTTTTTGAAAAAAGACTATTAACCATTTAAATTTTAAAGTGTTATGAAAAAGTATTTTGCAGAAATGATCGGTACCATGGTTCTGGTACTGATGGGGTGCGGCAGCGCCGTACTCGCCGGTCCCGGCACGCTTGGAATCTTCGGAATCGGACTCCTGGGCATCTCCCTCGCCTTTGGTCTTTCCGTATTGGTGATGGCCTACGCCATCGGACCCATCTCGGGTTGCCACGTCAATCCCGCCGTCACCTTCGGCATGTGGGTGGCCCGTAAGATCTCCGGCAAGGACGCCATCTTCTACGTCCTCTTCCAAATCATCGGCGCTTTCATCGGCGTTGGTATCCTCGCTTTCATCTTCGGCACCACCAAAGGCCTGGCCTGCAACCAGATCGACCCGCTTGAACTCGGCATGTTCAACGTCGGTCAGGGTGTGGTGATGGAAATCGTGATGACCTTCATCTTCTTGATGGTGATCTTCGGTGCCACCTCTTCCAAGGCTCCCGCAGGATTCGGCGGTCTGGCCATCGGCCTCTCCCTCACCCTCATCCACCTCGCCACCATTCCGGTGACCAACTGCTCCGTCAACCCGGCCCGTTCCATCGCTCCTGCCGTCCTCAATGGCGGTCTCCCGCTGGAACAGCTCTGGATCTTCATCCTCGCCCCGCTCGTCGGCGCCGGTATCGCAGCCCTCTGCTGGCTCTGCTTCGAGAAGCCCTGCAAATGCGAGAAGGAAGCTTGCGAAACTCCTGAAGTAACTGAATAACAAAATCATACCGATGGTGCATCCGAAAGGGTGCACCATCTTTTTTTATTTATGGAAAAAGAAAAAACATCCGACGGCACACCGCTCATCCTCTGCCTCGACACCGCCACCGACATCTGCTCCGTGGCCCTGGCCCGCGCCGGTGAAGTCATCGCCTACCGCGAGAACAGCGACGGCAACTCGCACGCCCGCATCCTGCTCCCCTTTGTGGAGGAGGTGCTGAAAGAAGCCTCCGTGAAGCCTGACGAACTCGCCGCCGTCGCCGTGAGCATGGGCCCCGGTTCCTACACCGGGCTCCGTATCGGAACGTCCACAGCCAAAGGGCTTTGCTACGCCTTAGACATTCCCCTCATCGCCGTCCCCACCCTGCAAATCATCGCCGCCGGCGCATTGGCGAATCTTCCTGGAGAAAAAGATGTCACCCTCTGCCCCATGCTCGATGCCCGCCGCATGGAGGTGTTCACCGCGCAATACGACCGCGACCTGCAACCACTGAACGACGTTCAAGCCGTCATCGTGGACGAAAACACCTTCGCGGAACTTCTTGAAAATCACCAGACAATCTTTTGCGGAAACGGTGCCGCGAAGTGCCGCCCGCTCTACGAAAGCCAAACCAACGCCATCTTTGACCTGACACCGGTTTCAGCACGCAACATGACCGGCATCGCCTTGAAAAAATATACTGAAAAACAGTGGGAAGACCTCGCCTACTTCACCCCTCTGTACGGGAAAGACTATGTGGCGGCCAAGCCCACGGTTAAAGGACTTCATTAATGGACGAAAAAAAGAAGACGAACATCATCGCCCTCACCGACTTCACAGAGTACGGCAATTCGGCGGTGCGCCATGCGGCCACCCTCGCCCTCGTCTTCAAGTCCACCCTCACGGTTGTCAGCCGTTTCGCCTTCCGCAATCCAGTCCCCCACCCGCAAGAAAACGACCGTTTCCGGCAGATTGTGGACGAGTTTTCCGAAAAAGTGGACATTACGTTGTCGGACAAAGCTTTCACCCCGCACCTGTTGCACCATTTCGCGGAACAGACCAACACCATTTTATTCGTCATCGGAGTCTCTCGGAAAAACGGCGAAACCTTCTTCAACCGGCGCCGAGCACTTAAGTTCATCGCGCCCTCCCGCCTGCCCGTGATGACGGTCGGTGCAGACGGTCCCATCGACCCGCAGTGGCTCAATGTGATGGTCACCCTCGACATCTACCGTCAGGAGAAGGAGAAAGCCCTCTGGAGCGGCTACTTCAACCGCTATGGCGGCGCTACCGTACACGTTCTGCACACCACCTACAAGGATGAGTTCCTGCGGGAGAAGCTGCGCGACAACCTCGAATTTACCGACAAACTGTACGATAACCTGAGTATCCAGGCGGAAAAGCACGAGATTCCGAAAGCGGGCGACTTGGACGACTACGCCCTTCGGCACGCCGCCGACTACCACGGCTGTCTTCTCGTGGTGATGACCACCACCTACAAATCATTCGTGGACATTTTGTTCGGAACACGAGAAAAGCACCTGATTGCCAACAAGTTCGGCATACCGGTGCTTTGTCTGAACGAACGGGACGATTTATACGTGTTGTGTACATAGAGACGCAAAATTTTACGTCTCTACAAATGGGGGATTTTGCAACCCTGTAGAGACGTTTCATGAAACGTCTCTACAACAACGGCCTATGACCGTTGCGACGTATTTCCTTTTCAATTTCCGTGATTTTCTGCCAGGTGGCATCGGTGAAGAACGCCGACGACACCTTCTCCAACAAATATTCTACGCCCTGAGGGGACGGGTGGCACAGGTCCTTGTCGTAAAAACGGTAGTCGCGGAGGTCATCCATAAAGATCTCGTATGAAGGGAAATAGAACACATTTTCGTGGGTTTCCTGCAATTTTTCAATGGCAAGATGCAGGATGGCTTTGCTCAGCTGGTTCTCGTGGAAGCCGTCACCGAGGTGACGTACCGGACTCACCGTGAAAACCACCTTCAAGTCGGGACGGTGCTGTTGCCGCCACTCAAAAAACGGCAGAAAGGCGTTGCAGATGTCGGTGACGGAAGCACGGCGCTTCTCAAAAGCGGCTGCCGGCACCTTGTGGCAGTTCGCCACGACAAGTTCCTTTTCTTTATGATAGTAGTAATAGGTCTTTCCAAACGTAACGAACAGAATAT
>JAEEQA010000008.1 GCA_016285085.1 Bacteroidales bacterium | reverse complement strand
AAAGTCAGCTTCCCCGAAAGGATTTCTTCACGGATGGAAAGGGCTTTGTTGTAAGCAGCCACGGTGTCCTTACCCGTCGCCTTTTCAGCGCAGTTGACAAGGATGTGGCTGGCCCGGATGTCAAACTTGGCACGATCAACAGCCTCATTGACAAGAGATTCTGTAACTTCTTTATCTACAAGGTATTGCTGTGCCGACTGCTTCTTGTATGACTGCAGTTCCATTTTAAACTGGCGGGCAGTGTCATACTGCAACTCCACACCTTCCATCACCTTCATCTTGAAATTGATGAAGAGCTCAAGATAGTCGCGGAGATCACTTTCGGTGGCCGTGTTCAGATTGTTGTTTTTGCCATACGTGTCCAGAAACTCTCCAGACGTAATATTCTGATTCCCGATTGTTACAAGTATGTCACTTTTATTCTGTGCATTAAGATTCCCTGCAAAAGCCCCTGCTACAAGCAGAATGGCGATCATAAGTTTTTTCATTCGGTCTTCTTTTTTGGTCAATTTTAGTGAACGAGATATTCAAACATATATTGTATGGGAAAAGGATTTAAAGTACAAGGATACTGCCGCTGAACTCTCTCTTCTTTTTCTCTGTACGAGGCGATGCGTATGCTTTCCATGTAAAGACGTTGTTGGCGGCAATTTTGCCCTTGTGTTTTCCATCCCATTTGAAATGCGGGTCAGTGGAATGATAGACAAGGGTACCCCAGCGGTCGTAGATGAAAATCTCGAATTCACCCACAATGTCGGGATTGCTCAGATAGAACCAGTCGTTCATCCCATCGTCGAAAGTCGGAGTGATACAGTTCGGGAAGTAGAGGTCGAAGGGGCACTTGGGCAGAGTGATGGAGGCCGTCTCCTCACAGGGAGTGTCGTAAGCCCTGACCATGTAAGTACCTGCCTGGCTGACTTCGATTTCCGGAGTGATTTCACCGGTATTCCACGCCACATTGGGGGCATTGGTGACCGCAGTGAGGATGGTACCGCCCTCCTCGCAGAAGTCACCGGCCATTTCGATGCCCACGGTAATACGGTCTTGGAGACGGATCTGCATCTCGTCACTTCCCGTGCAGCCGTACTGGTTGGTGACCGTCACAGCGTAGGTGCCCGGCTGGGAAGCACTGATGGTGGCAGTGCTAGCCCCCGTGTTCCAAAGATAGGTCAAGCCGCTGCCTGCACCTGCGGAAACCGTCACCGGGAACTGCTCCTCGCCGCACAATACACGGTCGTGGCCCAGATTTACGGATGGCACAGCGGCGTAAGCAAGGTGCAATTCCACGATGCTGTCGCAACCGCCGGCAGTAACAATACTGTCGTAATAAACACCCGGATCGGAAAGGATGCGTCCGTTGAAATCGTAACTGTCGCCCGGACAAATGCTCGCGTTGACGGGAATGGGTTCGGGCGGAACAGTGCCCAGATGCAGCTCCACAATGGAGTCGCATCCACCGCTGGTAACTATGGTGTCAAGATAAATTCCCGGCTCCGTAAGAACCACCCCGTAGAAGTCGTAGGACCCACCGTCACAGATGTCCACATAGACAGGGATGGGATCGGCCGGTACAAAACTCAAGTGCAGTTCAATAACAGAATCGCAGTCACCGCTACTCTCGATAGTGTCAACGTAAACACCCGGCTCTGTAAGCACCCGACCATGAAAAACATACGAGCCGCCGCCACAAATGGCAACGTTCTCTACAATCGGCTCAGCCGGCGGGATGACGACCCTGCCCCGCAGGGTGTCGGTGGTGTTACCGAAGCAGTTGTTGGTGTTTCGTTCCACAATAGCCGTCACCTGATAGTTACCCGGACTTTCATAGGCGTGGCTAACCGGATTTCCCACCCCCGTAGCGCCGTCCCCGAAGAGCCATGTGATATTGTCGTATCCATAGTTTAGATCCACCTCAAAGTCAATGTCCAAGTTGGGGCAATAGGTGCAGTTCTCGGGGATATCAGCCGTACTCACATGGTTGATGTACATGGCACTGCTGAGGTCAATGGCGCTGGACCCGACATTGTAGGCGTAGGAGGTTACCTCACCAAGTCCGTACACATGGGCCACAAGGCCGCTGTCGCACTGGAGGGTGTGGGTGGCGTGACTGATGTTGAGGCGGGCGTAGGAATAGTTGGCATTACCCGTCAGCGTGGTGAACGACCCGCTGATGCTGGTACCGTCCAACGTCACCGAACCCACATTGTTGGTGGGGGTGACCACATTGACATATTGTTGGAGTGAACTGGTGCCGGAGTTATAGTAGGTTCCGAATGTTATCTTTTTGATATTCTGTTCTATAGGTGTAATATAGACCATAGAGGGGTCGCCGCTGCCGCCGCCACAGCTCTGCCCGGTAAGGTATAGATAACAGACAGCAGGTCCCGATGTCGTAATATAGCAGGAAATTTCGGAGGAGGTGATTTCAAAGTTGTACGTGCCGCCAGCCGCAAGCGTGGCCACCGTGGATCCGTTCTTGGTGACGGTCGTGCCGTCGTTCAGTGCCGTGACACGGACCACATCCTTGGTGCGGGTGAGCGAACTGGTGATCGCAAAATGGTTACCCCAGTAGATGGTGGGGATCATCGGATCATAGATATGGTCGCAGTAGGTGCAGCCGGCAGGGGCCTGGGCGCACTTGCCACCGGCGAAAACCGCGATCCGCTTGCAGTCGCGGGCCTGTATGCGGGTACCTGAAAAACTCGCAGTGGCCGCACTGGAGGCAAACTGATAGACCTGCCCCGTGTTCAAAGTGACGGTCTGCTGGCTGTTGGCACTCCATCCGCCGGAGGTGGCCACCGACGGCGTGATATCCACGACAGTGTTGTCCTCCGTTGCGATAATCATAACGATACTGCCGTCAATTCCGGGAGGGATGGTTTCAATCATATAGTTGTCGGCCAATGTTTCCGTCGGCAGCAGATGCCCGCCGTCGAAAGAGGCGTGACGGTAGTTCATCGTGTAGGCCGAAATGACATCGGTGGCGGTGAGGTGACAGCCATAGTTCCGGATAGAATTGTCGCTTGAAGCAGGGAAGTAAGCCTGCGCAATAGGAATATTTACGTCCACACGTCCTCCGGCCGGGATGGAGGCAGTAGTGCTCCAACCCGTGTTGGGATTGCTCACCGTCACATTGCATGCACGCTCTGCCGAAAGAATCAGACAGGTCTGCGTGGGGTCGGAGGTCTGGTTGCTCATGAACGCGAACCAGAAGTCCCGCCCCTGCGTGGAAGCGGTTTGGGCAAAGGAACAGGGAATTGCCGTGATTACTATTAATATAAGAATCAATAATTTAGAAAAAAAATCGTGCGGCTTCATTTTTATGTCTTTTTGATTCAATATGTATTTCAATAATAGGAATTTATCGAATAATGGTCAGACTGCCGTGGTAATCCACCGTCTGGTTGGGTACTGCATAATGGAAAGTGAAGTAATAGACGCCATCGGAGAAGTTTTCGCTGCCGAAACCCTCATCTTCATTATGTACCTGCGTGTCGCCCTTGCGGATGTAGGTCTGATAGTTCGCCTTCTCGTAGATTTTCTTGCCCCAACGGTCATAAATGGAAAGCAGATTGGGAACCGTAGGATCCAGGTTCTTGATGATGAAGACATCGTTTTTTCCGTCGCCGTTCGGGGTGATGATGTTGGGGAAAATGAGGTCCGGCGGGCAATAAGGCAATGTGACGGAAGTCGTGTCCTCGCACGGCTCATCGTATGCCTTGACCGCGTACGTACCCGCTTGGACCACCTCAATCAAGGTCGATGTTTCGCCGGTGTTCCATACCACATTGGGCGCATTGGTGACGGCATTGAGCTGGACAATCCCGTCCTTGCAAAGGTCGCCGCTCATCTCGACGGAAACCGTGATCCGCTCGGGAATCAGCACGCTCACCTCATCGCTGGCGGTGCATCCGTACCCATTGGTGACTGTTACGGAGTAGTTGCCGATCTGCTCCACACTGACCGACGGCGTGGTGGCTCCGGTGCTCCAATGGTAGCCCACACTGTCGTTGGCGAAAGCGGGAATCGTGACCGGCAGCTGCGCTTCCCCGCAAAGGATGAGATCGTTGCCCAAAGTAACGGTGGGAACCGGTGCAAAGGCAAGATGAAGTTCCACAATGCTGTCGCAGCCGCCTACCGCGGTGACCGTATCAAGGTAAACCCCAGCTTCCGAAATCAACTGACCGTGAAAATCATAACTTTCTCCCGGACAAATATTTGCATAAAACGGGATGGGGTCGGCAGGAATGATGCCAAGATGAAGTTCTATGATGGAATCACAGCCGACGGAAGAAGTGAGGGTGTCCACATAAATACCCGCCTCGGTTATGACACGCCCATGGAAATCGTAACTACTTCCCTGACAAATATCTACATCTACGATAATAGGATCAATGGGGACAATGCTGAGATGCAGTTCCGTGATACTGTCGCAACCGTAGGCGCTGACGAGGGTGTCAAAATAGATGCCCGGTTCCGTGATGGGGGTTCCGTGGTAATCGTAAGTTCCTCCTCCACAAAGGAAAACCTCAATCAAGACTGGTTCCGCAGGAGGAATGACCACACGGCCTCTGAGGGTGTCAACCGTCGAACCGAAACAGTTGCTGATACTCCTCTCCACAAGGGCGGTCACAAAGTAGGTACCGGGACTGTCGTAAGTGTGCGGGACAGGGTTGCCTTCCCCTGTGTTACCATCGCCAAAATCCCATGTGATGTTGTCGTAACTGTAATTCAGCTCCACCTCAAAGTCGATTTCAAGGTCAGGACAATAGGTCTGGTCTTCCGGGATGTCGGCGACATTGATGTCGTTGATGAAGATGGCGCTGGTGAGGTCGATGGCGCTGGAGCCCACATTGTAGGCGTAGGAGGTCACATTGCCAAGACCATAGACATGGGCCACGAGGCCGCTGTCGCACTGCAGGGTGTGGGTGGCGTGGGTAATGTTGAGCCGTGCATAGGAGTAGCTGGCATTGCCCGCCAGCGGAGTGAACGAACCGCTGATGCTGGCCCCGTCCAACGTCACCGAACCGACATTGTTTGTAGGGGTCACCACATTGACATACTGCTGCAGCGAACTGGTACCGGAGTTATAGTAGGTTCCGAAAGTTATCTTTTTGATATTCTGCTCAATAGGCGTAATATAGACCATCGAGGGGTCGCCGCTGCCACCGCCGCAGTTCTGCCCGGTGAGGTACAGATAGCAGGCGGAAGGTCCGGAAGTCTCGATGTAGCAGGAACCCTCCGATGAATTGAGCTGGAAGTTGTATGTGCCGCCGGATGCCAGGGTGGCCACCGAAGCTCCATTCACAGAGACAACCGTATTGCTGTTCAGCGCCGTGACACGAACGATGTCGTTGTTGCGGGTGAGGGAGGAGGTAACGGCAAAATGGTTTCCCCAGTAGATGGTCGGGACCATAGGCTCGTAGATGTGGTCGCAGTAGGTACAGTTGGCGGGTGCCTGGGCGCACTTTCCGCCTGCGAATACGGCAATCCGCTTGCAGTCGCGGGTCTGGATGACCGTACCCGACAGCGACGCGGTGGCGGAAGTGGTGGTGAACTGATAAACCTGACCTGTATTCAAGGTGACGGTCTGCTGGGTATTGGCCGTCCAGCCGGCGCCGCAGGCCGCCGTGGGCGTGATGTCAATCACGGTATTGTCCTCCGTCCCGACGAGGAGGACGGAACTGCCGTTGATGCCCGGCGGGATGGTTTCAACCATATAGTTGTCGGCCAATGCATCGGTCGGAAGCAGGTGCGCCCCGTCAAAGGAGGCGTTACGGTAGTTCATCGTATAGGCCGAGATAACATCGGTGGCGACCAAATGGCAGCCGTAATTGAGGATGGTATTGTCTCTTCCTGAAGGAACAAAAGCCTGGGCAATGGGGATGTTCACGTCCACACGTCCGCCGGCAGGTATGGAAGCAGTGGTGCTCCACCCAGTATTGGGATTGGTCACGGTGACACTGCACGCACGCTCCGCAGAAAGAATCAAACAAATCTGCGTCGGGTCGGAATTGTTGTTGCTCATGAACGAGAACCAGAAGTCCGTGCCCTGCGTGGAAGCCGTCTGCGCGTGACCGATGACGGACATAAAGAAAACTAACAACCAAAGGGATAGGGTTTTATAAAAAAAACGGGGCGTTTTCATGCAACGGATTTTGGGATTATTTAAAGACTACAAAAATAGTGCTTTTTTGTTGTCCGTCAACACGTTTTTAACAGAAAATACAACTTTTATCCTAAATAGGATTATCCTAAACAGGATAAAATGGCAAAAAGCACAAAAAAAGAGGATGACTTGCGCCATCCTCCTTTTTTTCTCACAATCTAATCTATAGATTAAAGAGTGTTGGTGTTGCCTTTACCTTTGGTGGGCTGGACAGAGATTTCAGCCTTGTCACCAATCTTCACCTTGCCACCTTCTTCGTTGGCTTCAACCTTAACGGCGGGTTCTTGCTTCTCAGCAACAACGGGTTCTGCAGCGGGAGCTTCCTCAACCGGAGCGGGAGCTTCGACAACTTCTACAGTTTCTTCCACGATGGAATCGGTGGTGGCTTCTTCGTTGGTTTTGTTACCGCAAGCAACGAACATACCAGCGGCCAGAGCAACTAAAAATAATTTCTTCATGATTAATAAAATTTAAGTGGTTAATTTATGTTCTGTTTAAAATTATTTAGCGTGAACGTAAGTGAAATTGAAGGTGTAAGTACCCGGCTTGTCAAAAATCATTTTGGAAGTGCTGTTCTCCGGGATAGTGAAAGTGTGGGAAAGAACCATTTTTGAATCATCGAGGGTTTCAATGTCGCACTGCTCCTTGGTCGTGCTATAGTAAGTGTTTTCAGGAGCATTTTCTTCGGCACCAAAAACGTTAAGCTGGCATTCCAGAACGGTTTCTTTGTCGTTGAAAGCCCAGTTGCCAACGCCCTGCTTTCCTTCAACCTCATAATCATAACGTTTGTCACCAGCATTGATGTACTGCTTACCGTCTGCTTCGAAATACATGATGTCATCTAATTCGTAACCACCAAGGCTTTCCATAGCAGCGTAGATGTCTTTAATTTGACCGGGGCCATAACCAGGATTTTCACAAGTGAGGGCACTCAGTTTCCAACCCTTTTCATAGCACAAATTGTCGGTCATAGTGGGATCCTTCTTGCAAGAAGTGAACACGAGGGCAACCATAAGGGCCACAACGGCGATGCTTAATACTTTCTTCATAGTTGTAAAATTTTAATGGTTAATAGATAAATTTAATGGCGCAAAAATACTACATTTTTCAAACGTGAGCTACACCTTTTTGAAAATTATTTTTTTTTAACAAAGCACCTATTTTTTTATCAGCGAAAGCGTGGTGTAAATCGGGTAATGATCTGATACAGAGAGAGAATCACTCACAGTATACCCAAAGGAGTTATAGGCTGGATCATGCAGAATATAGTCAATACGATAGGGAGGCATTCCCTTTCCATGGTAAGTGTAGCCATGTCCGCGGCCGCTTTCTCGGAAGGAATCCTTCAATTTCTTCGAAATTCGCTGGGACGCATACCCCGCCGGCGTGTCGTTGAAATCACCGCAGATGATCACCGGATAACGGCACGAATCAATATGCTCCCGCAGGATCTTCACCTGATGCTGCCGCTGCACCGCCGATTTTGTCAGCTTCCGGTACAGTTTTTTGATGTTTTTGTCCATTTTCGGGTCGTCAAAGCGGTTGGAAGTGATCTGCTCGCTCACCGAATAGTCGGTGGCGTCGAAGTGCATCGAGGTGAGGTGCAGGTTATAGATACGGAACGTGTCGCTCCGGTACTTGATGTCGATGTACATGGCCGCATTGGAACTGCTGTCGGTCACAATCGGGGCGGCATCCAGAATACGGTAGCGGCTGAAAACCGCAAGTCCATAGTAGTACTGCCACTTGTTGGTGCTTGTGAAGTACTGGAAATAGTGTTCCTTGCTGTCCTCCAAGTTTAGGATCTTCAGCAGTGTGTCGGTGGTGTTGAACTGCAGCTGCTCGTTATCGTCCCAGAAATATTCCTGAAAACAGAGGATATCGGGTTGTATGCACCCGATATAATCCAGTATTTCATCCTTTTCGGAAATGCGTTTCGCCATGTCGTCATCTTTGTACAATCCGAAAAGGTTGACGTTGTAACTCATCACCTTCACGCTGTTGGGGCACGTGTCGGGCACCTCGTGGCTGTGCAGTTGGAAGTGCCGGTCGATGTTGTTCACATTGATCAGCACCAACGAAAGGGACACAAGACTCCACGGGTAGTTGAACGGCAGCCACAAGACCACGAAAACAAGATTCGCCCACAATATATATTTGAAGCCGAGGCCGCATACGACAAATGCACCGCCCCACGATGGCGGAATGATGCCCGCGCAAAAGGACAACAACAACGGAAGCGCCACCACAATATTCAGAAATAGGAATATCCAAAAGAACAGGGAGTGCCGTTGCCGCTCGGTGGCGGGTGCAGAATTTCGTTTGTTCCGTTTTTTTACCATTACCGTCGTTTATAATTATACAGGAAATCGCGTTCCTCCTTTGTCAGGGAGCCGTAGCCCGATTTTGAAATCTTGTCCAATATTGCATCTACCCGCTCCTCGTCCCTCCTCTTGTTGGCGTTGTACTCGGCATCGGAGGTTGGCCGTGACGATGTACCGGCAGGAGCACGGTAGCCTTTCCGTCCGTTCCGGACAAAGACCACCTTGCGGAACGGATTGCCCTTCAGATAGTATAGTCCCGCCAACACCCCGTATACCGCTCCCCCAAGGTGGGCGAAATGTCCACCCGCATTGCCATTTGTGATCGACAGCAGGTCAATGACAATGAAGATAACCGCCAACCACTTCATCGCTATCCGTCCAACGAGAATGAGAGACACCGTGTGATCGGGACGATAGAGTGTGACGGCAAGCAGAATGGCCATAATGGCGCCCGACGCGCCGACAGAAGTAGCGCAGGACACCATCCCGGCAAACACGGGAAACAGATTGTAGGCACCCATAAAAAAAAGATTCCCCACAACACCCCCGATGAAATATGTTGCAACTAATTGTTTTTGAGTAAGATATTTCAAGAACAGCTGACCTGTCACATAAAGCATGAACATGTTGAAGAAGATGTGCCAGAAACTGTCGTGGACAAAAAGATTGGTGACAATCGTCCACGGATGGTAGAGAAAAGAGGTGATATCCGACGGAAAAGCAAGGAACGCGTGAAACCACTTGTCAAAATTGAGATCAAGTTCAAAAAGAAAGGAAACCATCTTCACCCCTCCCCGCACAATGAGCAGAAGCAAATAGACCGCAATGTTGATGAGCATCAGGGTGCTGAGTGCCGAACGAGCGGCAAAAAACTGCCGGATGCCCTGTCCCAAAAAACGAAGCCGCTGTCTGAACGGTGAAGGATACATATAATATATTGTAAAAGGTAAGAGGTAAAAAGTATGGGGTATGAGGTCCTACATTATTGAGTTGTTGAGGGAAGGTTGTATTTGTATTATAGCGATGTCCTGTGATACGGTTTATCAATATCCCTCCCACTGGCTGAATTGTCTGTCGCGGTCCTGTTTGCGCCAGAGGAGGATGAGGAGGATGCCAAAGAGCATGCCGCCGAGGTGAGCGAAATGGGCCACACCCTCCTGCGTGCCGGTGATTCCGTAGAAGAGTTCGAGCGCACCGTACAGGATGACGAACCATTTGGCCTTGATGGGAATAAGGAAGTAAAGGTAAATCTGCGAGTTGGGGAAGAGCATTCCGAAGGCAAGCAACAGACCGAACACTGCACCCGAAGCACCAATGATGACGTGTGCGTTGAGGTAGTACTCCTTGTATTCCATAAGGAACTCCGTGCACTGGTTCAGCAGGTCGACGTTGTCGGGCTGCAGCTGTAGCTGGCGGAAGGCATCGTGGAAGGCAAGGTACCAGACGTCCTTCTCGTTGACGTGGATGAGATGATTCTGGAAGATGTTCGTCAGGTTCTCAACGGAGGGGGCATCGAGGTACTGGTTGATGACCGCCATTTCCGGCACGAGCGTGAAGGCCAATACAGCGTAATGCACGAGGGCCGCACCAATCCCGGTGACGAAGTAGTAAATCAGGAACCGCTTGCCGCCCCAGTAGTTCTCCACTGTCGCGCCGAACATCCACAACGCGAACATGTTGAAGAAAAGGTGGCCGAAATCACCGTGCATGAACATATAGGTGACCAACTGCCATGGATGGTACGCACTTGCAGTGAAAAAATGCAAGCCAAACCATCCATCCAAATCCCAACCGAACTTCTGCCCTACAATTTTTGCAAGGAAAAATAAAACATTAATTATCAATAAGTTCTTGACAACCGGAGGCAAAATATTGAAGCCTCCGACTCGGATATCATTGCCCATAAACGATGGTCTTTTTTCAGGCGGCAAAGGTACAACAAACCAACGAATTTTCCGTATTTTTGCGCCTCGTTTTTATGAAGAAGAAAATCCATCTTAAAGAGAAAATCCGGCGGTTCCACGAGTGGCAGCAAAAGCCCTACGAAGTGTCACCGCTGTCGGAGCAGGAGCACGAGTGTGCCACCTGCGGCACGCACTATACCGGCAACTTCTGTCCCCGTTGCGGGCAGTCGCAGCGCATTCGGCGCTATTCGTTCAAGACAGCCATTCTCAATTTCTTGGACGTGTGGGGCCTGGGCAACCGCGGCATGTTCCGCACCATCCGAGACCTACTCCTGCGTCCGGGCTACATGATCCGCGACTATCTCAGCGGCATGCAGATGGCCTACTTCCCGCCCTTCAAACTATTCTTCCTGCTTGCCGCCCTCTCCATCCTTGTGACAAACGGGATAAATATCAAAGGAAAAAATTTCAACAAGGAGGAAAACACGCCAGAAGTGCAGATGGAAAAGACCGTGGATTCAGCCACGCCGGAAACAATTCCCCAATATCAGGATGAGGAAACAGACCTTACTAATCTGGAAGACATTGAGGCAAACGAACGTGAGACCAAGGTATTCACCAACATCCTCTTCCTTCTTGATTCCTTTGGCCGTTTGATTGACAGGTTTCCCAATCTCTTTTCCCTTCTGATGCTGATGTTCGATTCGGTTTTCCTGTACCTGTTCTTTCGACATTGCCCGCACATCCCGGATCTGCGCTTCTCCGAACTCTTTGTCGCTATGGTCTATATCGCCGATATGTACCTGATTTTGTCAACAGCACTTAACTTCTTCTGCATAAGAGAGCTGTCTTTCTTTTTGCTGCTGCTGGCGGTGGTCCCGATCAAGCAACTTTCTGGATATTCATGGTGGGGCACCATTTGGAGGACTTTCTTGGCGCAGTTGCTCCTGTTTGTCGCTGTGCTTCTTATTGTCACTATGGTGGCAATGGGGGTTATACTCTGTGTGCAGAGGTTCGGATAATAGGATAAATTGTTGTATATGAGGCTTCTTGTGTCTGTCGTGTCTCTGTTTTTGTCGCTATTGTGCGGCACGGCTACGACTATGCCTTCCCCACAAGAAACTGCTGGTGATAGCGGTCTTCTCCAACCGGTATCGGAGCAGAATTATTACGACCATCTTCCGAACAAGGAGCTGCTGCTCACTTCAGCGCAGAGCATGGTCATCTCTGGCGAAGAGAGCGGTACGGCTTCCACCGTACGCACCCACCACGGCAGTCGCACCCAGCAAGTTGCGAAATCCCCGTTCCGTTACATCAGGGACGGCAAAGTGACGGATGTGAACCAGCACCCGTTCCTTAAAGCGCCGCTACGGCAGCTGTCTGGCGACCGCTCCGCCGACAGATACCTGTACACCGTCCTCCGGCTCCGGATTTAGAGATTTTCCATATTTATATTGCCCGCTAAACGTGCCAAAGGCACGAACTCCTAATAACCCCGCTCAAATGAAGTGCAGAGCGGGGTTGGAATGCGGCATACATACCCAGCGTCTCGAAGAGACGCTACATAAATCCTTTCATCGTTTAATCCCTTAATCATTAATCATTTAAAAATATGGAAAATAATTTCAAGAAGGTCCATACACCTGTGGACCTCATCATATCCGGCGTGATTCTGCTGGCCGGCATCGGAATCTTTTTTGTCAGCAAATGGGGCGGCATGGCCGTGGCGCTGTGCGGCCTGCTGTCGTTTCTGGTTTACAAAAGCGGATGGAAGCGCGAAGGTGATGAGACGCCGTTGCAACATCGTACCGTAGAGGTGAGCCGCAACTGCAAGACCTCCCTGATGGAGTTCCTTGAAGGTAAAAACGAAGAACCGGACGTCCGTCATGGTAACGAGGGCGGTACTCTGCTTTTGGAGGTGTGGTACGCCCCCGATTTGAGCAAATCGTATGTGCAATTATCTGAATACATGGAACTTCGTTTCCAGAAAATCACTGAAATTGTCGAACTAAATGAAAGTGCAACCCGAAAACTGCTGTCGAAATTATGAAAAAGAGTCCTGTTAAAAAAGCATTTCTGGCAACCGACATTTTGGTTATTGCCGCTGTTTTGGCGGCAGGTTGCGTACTTCTGCCCTTTGGTCCCGGTTGGCGTGAGTTCGGTTATATCATCATTGCCTGCGGGCTGGTGATGGCACCGATTTACCTTCACGGATATACCGTGGAAGGGCATTCCGGAATTTTCCGTTTGGAAGAAATACCCGTGTCGCGCGACAGCAAGGAGATGGTATTGGCGTTTCTGAATGGCGAAACCGATGAACTGCCCATTTCCTCGTCGGAACCGGGCGGCGCACTGATCTCCCTATACACTCACAAGAACGGAGAGGAGATCCTCGCCCAATATTTCGACTATACCGACATGATGGCCGGCAACGATACGCCCGTCGTCGCCATCACTGTAGCGCAGTACGACCAACTGAAGGAACTCTGCTCCAAGAAGTAGCAGAAACGGTTGGGAATTGGAAACGGGAGTTCCTGCGGAAGTGAGGATTCCCGTTTTTTTAGTTGAGAGTTAAAAGTTGGAGGAAGGGAGGAAGAGATGAAAGGAGTATACACGCAGAATTGCATAATTTTGATATTGTTTTGATATCTAAATGAAATAAATTTATATCTTTGCAGCGCAAATTTAAATCAATTTAAAATGCCACAAGTGTCAATGACGGTGAGGATGGACTCACAACTGAAAACGATGTTTGACGCACTTTGCGCCGAATTTGGAATGAGCGTGAACACGGCTATTAACGTGTTTGCAAGAACGGTGGTGCAACGCAGATGCATCCCATTTGAAATCCGGGCGGATGAGAAGAGATCCGTTGAAGAAAGGATGGCTGCATTCCACAATATGCGGAAATGGGCTGAAAATGGCAATACCCCAGAATTGTCATTGGAAGAGATCAACGAAGAAATAGAAAAAGCCCGCTCTGGAAAATGAAAGTATTTGCCGTCTTCGACACCAATGTCATCGTGTCGGCTATGATCACGAACAATTCCGAATGCGCTACGGTAAAAGTGCTGGAACAGGTGGTCAAAGGTCGGATAGTCCCTTTGTTCAACGAAGAGATTCTTTCAGAGTATCAAACCGTGTTGCATCGCAGCAAGTTCAATTTGCGAGAGGAGGATATTTTGAACCTGTTTGAGCTGTTGTTTGAAAATGAATTCTGGGCAAACAGAAAAGCTACAGAATTTCCTTTTCCCGATGCGGATGACATCGTTTTCTTCGAAGTGTCAATGTCGAAAGAAGGTGCTTTTCTCATCACTGGTAACACCAAGCATTTTCCTAAAGTTCCCACTGTTGTCACTCCTGCGGAGATGTTGGAATTTTTGGATCATTCGGAAACATAAAATCCACGAATTATGTCCTACACCCACGAACAAATTGCCGAAATTGTCGCCGCCCAGCGCAAGTTCTTCCGCACGGGCGCGACGTTGCCGATAAAATGGAGAATCCAGCAACTCAAGAAACTGAAGGCGGCGGTCATCGCCCACGCCACCGATTTTGAGGACGCACTGGCTGCCGACCTCGGACGCAGCCGCGTGGAAGCATACCTCTGCGATGTGGGCCCCACCATCTTGGAAATCAATGAAATGATACGGGGGCTTCGCCGCTGGGCCCGCCCCGAAACCCACTTCAGCGGGCTTTTGTGCTTCCCCAGCACTATCACCAAAGTCTATAAGATGCCCTACGGCGTGTCGCTGGTCATCAGCCCGTTCAACTTCCCGATCCTGCTCACCATCGGCGTGGTGGCGGCAGCGATGTGCGGCGGAAACACCGTGGTGGTGAAGTCCAGCAGCAAGTCGGCGGCCTGCACGGAAGTGCTCAAAAGCTTCTTTGCGGAGGTGTTTCCGCCCGAGTACATCACCCTCATCGACGGGGGACACGATGTGGCGGATCTGTGCCTTGCCCAACGCTTCGACAAAATTTTCTACACCGGATCTCCCGCCGTGGGCAGGCACGTGCTGGCCGCCGCCGCCGATAACCTGACCCCGGTGGCATTGGAACTGGGTGGCGAAACCGGCAACTGGTGCGTGGTGCGCAAAGATGCCGACCTTGCCGACGCAGCCCGCAAAATCGCCTTCTTCAAACTATGCAATGCAGGACAGATCTGCATCAATATCAACCAGATAGCAGTGGCTGAAGAGGTGGCGGAGCCGTTCCTTATGGAACTTAAAAGGGCTTTCACCGCGCAAATCGGGGAGCATCCGACAACCAATCCTGAATACCCCAAACTCATCACCGAGGCCGCTTACGACAAATGCGCCGCATTGGCGGACAATTACCGCGACCGGATCGTCTTCGGCGGGGAAGGCAACCGGGAGGAACGCCGTTTTGCCCCGACCCTCATCTATCCCGTGGACAAGGACGAACCCATTGTGCAACATGAACTTTTCAATCCACTGCTGCCGGTGGTGCCTTTCCCCGACAAGGAGGTGGACAAGCTGATGGACACCATCGCCGACCGGGAGCATCCGTTGGCCATGTATTTGTTCACCAAGGATATGCGGTGGGCAAAACGGGTGATGCAGACGCAACAGTATGGCGGCGGCTGCATCAACGAAGTGTGTATCCACATGATGGTAAAGGGCGTACCCTTCAATGGCACAGGCCATTCGGGAATGGGAGCGTACCACGGCGAATGGGGCTTCCGCGAGTTCACGCACCCGCAGACGGTTCTCAAAGGCCGCACCCGCTTCAACCTTTCCTTGCGCGAACACCCCTACAGCGGCAAAGCCGGCGAGTGGAAGATGAAGCTGCTGAAGTACTTTGAGCGTTAGGGAAATCGGTTTCACACAAAAATTTCTGACAATTTGTCACCCACAGCGGTTGGCACGATGTTTGCTGTTAGCATCCCGCCAACCGCTTTTTGTTGGCATTTTCTTCTATTTGTCAAAATCAAAAATTTAAATATCATGCAAAAAGGACAGATTAACGTACAGACCGAGAACATCTTCCCGGTAATCAAGAAATTCCTCTATTCCGAACACGACATTTTTATCAGAGAGCTGATTTCCAACGCAGTGGATGCCACGCAGAAGCTGAAAACGCTGGTGCAGATCGGCAAGGCCGACTGCGAACTGGGCGACCTGACCATCAACGTGGCGGTGGACAAGGAGGCGAAAACCATCACCGTTTCCGACCGCGGTATCGGCATGACGGCGGACGAGGTCGATCGCTACATCAACCAGATTGCCTTCTCCGGCGCGGAGGAGTTTCTGGAGAAGTTCAAGAGCGAAGGCGCCAACATCATCGGCCACTTCGGCCTCGGTTTCTACTCCGCCTTTATGGTGTCCGAACGCGTGGACATCATCACCAAGTCGTACCTGCCTGACGCAAAGGCCGTGAAGTGGAGCTGCACCGGCTCGCCCGACTACGAGATGGAGGAGACGGAAAAGGCCGAACGCGGCACCGACATCGTGCTGCACATCGCCGAGGATTCGATGGAGTTCTGCGACGAACCCAGAATTGTGTCGCTGCTCCGCAAGTACTGCCGCTTCCTGCCCGTGGAAATCCGCTGCGGCGAGGAGAGCAAGTGGGAGAAGCCCGAAAAACAGGCCGACAGCGACGAAGAACCGAAGGAGGTGGAAGTCAAGGTACCCCGCATCATCAACAACACCAATCCGTTGTGGAAACAGAATCCCTCGGAAATCACGCAGGAGCAGTACGTGGCCTTCTACCGCGAACTCTACCCGATGACCTTCGACGAACCGCTGTTCCAGATCCACCTCAACGTGGACTACCCCTTCAACCTCACCGGTATCCTCTATTTCCCGAAGGTACGCAACCAGATGGAAATCCAGAAAAACAAGGTGCAACTTTATTGCAACCAAGTGTTTATCACCGACCAGCTGGAGGGCGTCATCCCCGAATTCATGATGCTGCTCCACGGCGTCATCGACTCGCCCGACATCCCGCTGAACGTCTCCCGTTCCTACCTGCAGTCGGATGCAAACGTCAAGAAAATCTCCTCCCATATCACCAAGAAGGTGGCCGACAAACTGGAGGAGATGTTCAAGAACAACCGCGAGGACTTCGAGAAAAAGTGGGACGACATCAAGGTCTTCATCGAGTACGGCTGTGTGACGGACGAAAAATTCTTCGAGCGTGCCAAGAGTTTCATCCTTTTCAAAAATATTGAAGGAAAGTATTTTACAATGAATGAATACCGCACGCACATCGAAACGTTGCAGAAGGACAAGAACGACATCACCGTTTATCTGTACGCCCACGACACGGCGACGCAGCACGTCTATATCCAGGCGGCCAAGGAACGCGGCTACGACATCCTGCTGATGGACGGCTTCTTAGACACGCACTTCATCAACCTTTTGGAGCAGAAGCTCGAAAAGTGCCGTTTCGCCCGCGTCGATGCCGACACCATCGACCGGCTCATCGAAAAGGACGAACCCACACCTGCCAAACTCTCCGACGAAGAGCAAAAAACACTGAAAGAGGTTTTCGAGGGCATCGTGGACAAGGACAAATTCATGGTGCAGATTGCCAACCTCAGCGAAACCGACCTGCCGATCATGATCACGCAGAACGAGTTCATGCGCCGGTTTCAGGATATGGAGAAACTGTCTGGCCAAAAGGGCTTCTACGGCAACATGGAGCACTACAACCTCGTGGTGAACGGCAACCATCCGCTGGCATCGCGCATTCTGGAAGAGAGCGATGAAGCCAAGAAGACAAGCCTCACCCAGCAGTTGGTGGACCTTGCCCTCCTTTCGCAAAACATCCTGAAAGGCGAGAAACTGAGCGAGTTCATCAAACGGAGCGTGGAGCTGCTGTAACATCTATATAGAATCCAGTATTAATTCGCAATCAAAATCAATTTTATGAACGGCAATTTCAGATATTACAATCCGACAAAACTTTATTTCGGCGAGGATTCGCTGCAATTTTTAAGCAAGGAACTGGCCAACTACGGTCCCGTGGTGATGCTCAGCTACGGCGGCGGTTCCATCAAGCGCAACGGCATTTACGATGCGGTGGTGACCATCCTGAAAGAGGCGGGCAAAACCATCGTGGAGGACGCCGGCGTGATGCCGAACCCCACTGTGGAAAAGATGTACGACGGTGCCCGCAAGGTGCGTGAGCACAACGTGGACCTCATCCTCGCTGTGGGCGGCGGCTCCACCATCGACTACGCCAAAGGCGTGAGCGCGTCGGCGTGGTGCGAGGAGGACCCGTGGGAGAAGTACTACAAGCGCGGCGAGAACCCCACCTGCCGCATCGTGCCCGTCGGCTCCGTGCTGACCATGGTCGGGACCGGCAGCGAGATGAACGGCGGCAGCGTCATCAGCAACCACACCGAAGGACTGAAAATCGGCAAGGTGTACGGTCCGGACGTCTTCCCGAAGTTCGCCATCCTCAACCCGAAATTCACCTTCACCGTGCCGCAGTACCAGATGGTGGCCGGCATCTTCGACATCATGTCGCACCTCTTTGAACAGTACTTCAGCGACTTCGACGACAACACCACCGACTACCTCGCGGAGGGACTGATGCGCTCGCTGATCCACAGCAGCCGCATCGCCGTGAAAAACCCGCACGACTACGAGGCGCGCTCCAACATCATGTGGACCTCCACATGGGCGCTCAACACACTGCTGAAGTGCGGCAAAACCACCGACTGGGAAGTCCACATGATCGGACACGCCATCGGCGTTTACACCGATGCCACCCACGGCATGACCCTCGCCGCCGTGACACTGCCCTACTTCCGCCACATTCTGGAAGCCGGCCTGCCCAAGTTCGTCCGCTACGCCCAGAACGTGTGGAACGTGTGCGGCAAGGACAAGTCCGACCGCGAGATTGCGGAAGAGGGCCTGAAAGCCCTGGAAGGCTGGATGCGTGAAATCGGGTTGGTGATGAACTGCACGGACCTCGGTGTCACCGAGGCGATGCTTCCGCAAATCGCCGACAGCACCTTCCTGCTCAATGGAGGCTACAAGACACTCACCCGCGATGAAGTCATTGAGATCCTGAAAGAAAGCCTGTAGCAGAAATCCTAAAATCTGAAATAGATAAACGGATTCAATCCGCCGGCGAGAAGCGAACCGCCGCACAAGACATACAACACTACCGCAACCGCTGAGCCGCCTAACAGCACCCAGCGGTTTGGTTTATCTGTATATAGCTTATACTGAAGATCTTCTACCTTATTAAAATAGCCCATAAAGGAGAAAATGACCGCCAGCGCGAAGACAAACCAGAAGCGACGGTCGCAGTAGAACTCGTCGTAACGCCCGTCGAACGCAAATAGCTTCCGAATAAAGGAGAACGCATACCCCATATTTTCGGCGCGGAAAAACACCCAGCCCATCATCGCGACAAAAAAGGTGAGCACCACCGATGGCAATTTACCCATCTTTGCAAGAATATTCTTCAAACCCACCTTGTCCAAAACAAGGAACAGTCCATGGTATAGCCCCCAAAAGATGAAAGTCCACGCGGCGCCATGCCAAAATCCCGAAATGAAGAAGGCAAAACAAAGATTGAAATACATCCGTGGAACGGGAACGCGGTTGCCGCCCATCGGGATATACAGATAATCCTTGATCCACGCACTGAGCGTGATGTGCCACCGCCGCCAGAACTCCGTGATACTTTGCGAGATATACGGAAAATTAAAGTTCTCGGGGAAACGGAATCCCAGCATCTGCCCCAACCCCAACGCCATATCCGAATAGCCGGAAAAATCGAAATAGATTTGGAAGGTGTAGGCCAGTATCGCCACCCATGCCGTGGATGAGGACATATAATCGGGCGAAACAGCAAAAACGGCGTCCACATATTCCGCCAGCACATTGGCAATCAGCACCTTCTTCGCCAAACCGACCATAAAACGGAAAAAGCCGTTCACTCGCCGCGCATACGTGTCCGTTTCCTTTCGGTCGGCAAGTTGCGATGCAATGTCCTTGTACCGCACAATCGGCCCGGCTATCAGCTGCGGAAACATCAGGATGTAGAGCATCAAATCCGTGAGCTTCCGCTGCGGCTCCACCGTCCCGCGATAGACATCGACCATATACGAAATCTTCTGAAAGGTGATGAACGAGATTCCGACAGGAAGCGCAACATTCACCCATTCAAAAGGTTGCAGTCCGAAACAGGCATATATCACCCGCACATTTTCCACAAAAAAATTGGCATACTTAAAATAGAGCAGCAGACCGACATTAAGGAGAAGCGAAGCCTCCAGCCACCCCTTCCTTGCCCTGTCCTCGCTACGGGAAATCTTTCTCGCAATAAAAAAATCGGCAACCACCGAGGCAATGACCACCAAAATGAAGCGCGGTTCGCCCCACGAATAGAAGAGCAAACTCGCCAATAGAAGGGTGTAATTCTTTACCTTATAAGGAGATGCCCAATATGCCAGCAGCAATATCGGGAGGAAGACAAACAGAAAGACGGGCGAACTGAAAACCACCGGGCTAACGTTTAACCACCTTTATCACCTGATGCAAGGCACCGTCAACAGACTGTATGCGGAGCAGATAAATACCGGAAGGATATTCCGAAACATCCACATCAAACGTGTCGTCAGCAATTTGGAAGTTCCGCAACTCACGTCCCGAAAGGTCGAAAAGACGGCACTGCAACGGAGTGTTCTCCCCTCCCCTATCCAGTTCGACCGTGACGGACGAAGTCGTGGGATTCGGATACACCTTGACATACAGCTGCTCCGTCACATACTCGACAACGCCCGTATTCAGGGCTGTCACCTCGATTGGCACGGTTACGGTATTGCCGCCTTCCACGGTAGCCAGAAGGTTCGCACGGTAAATGCCATCGGGCATTCCCGACAGATTGACCGTCAGGGTAAAGTCACGCGATTCGAGCGCGTTGAGACTGCCGTTATCATAATTCATAGATGCCCAGCCGACAAGTCCATTGTTTTCACTAACCACCTGATTTTCAAAAAGAAGATAAATCGGAGTCACCGATTCGTATTGCAAAGTCACCTCTTCCGGCTCTGCACCGCACGTCAACGCCACCGCCGCCGGTGTAATTTGCAGCTGCGGAAGTGCGTCATTGTCCAACGGCAGGCAAACCTCATCAATCCACACGCAGTCTGCGTTGCCATCCACAGAATAATCCTTGGCATATTCCCACTTCAACGTATGCGCTCCCGCCAGCACGTCATAATAAACATAGGTCCAATCATGCACACCCGACCAACGATCCACTTTCTGTCCATCCAGGTAGAAATTGAGCCAGTCGTAATTGTTTTCGGATGAAGTTTTGTAAAAGAACGACACCGCTCCATCCCTTACCGCAGTGAAATTCAAAACGATAGAAGACGACTCATTGTGTGTAATCGCAGCGGATTTCATGGAGTAGTCGCCGGAAACCGATACGCCCGACACACGCACCCAACTGGCAGAATCCGTCAAATCATAGACCTGCGGAATCCCATTGTCAAACCCTTCGCAATTCACATCGCCGACCAGCGTCACCGGGAAAGTGCGATAAAAGTGCCCGTTCACCGTCACGTCAATGAAAGCATCCACCACCCGCGTGGGTGAAAAATCAGCAGTGGGACGGAAGACGAACGTGGCATGGTACGACTCGTTGGAGTTCAACACATAGCAGTCATCGCGTGCATCCAGCATGGTGATATCCGATTCATCAAAATGAAGGAACAGCTGCATGTCAATGATTTGCAAATTACTCCGGTTCACAAAAGAAACCAGCAAGGTATCCGTTTCATTGGGATCCAACCGAAGGTTGCCCCCGTCTTTGATGGCAAAATTTTCCACTTCAAGATAAAACGAATAAACCGGAAGCGATACCATACTGGTCTGCGGATAGCGGTCGTTCTGGATGGTCACGGCAAAATCCAGAATGGTGAGATGAGGCGTACTTTCATCCACATGGAAACGGATGGCGCGGTTCAGCGTATAGGCGTTTCCACCGCCGATATAACCGAAATACTCTTCATTATCAAACATTTGCACATGGCCATTGCCCGTCATAAAGACAATGTTGCAATCGTTATACGGCAGCGAGTCCATATTGCGGACAGTGAAAGAGATTTCCACATCTTCCCCCGGATTGATGACATCATCTCCACCAGCGGATATATGCAAATCCGTGATGGTCAGCAAATTGTCGTATTCACAACTGAGGAGGACTATCGTATCTTGCCGCTGGTCGTTATTGTCGAAGCAAGTGACGGAAACAGGCAGTCCGGTAAAGGCCTCAACAGCAGTTCCAGCCAGGACACCGTCGCGGCTGAGGGTCAGGAAATCGACTTTCCTGGGCGGAGTGAAGCGGAAACAGCGGTTGGCAACAGCAGCACTCCCCTTCCCCGAAACAGCGGTCTTCTGGAAAATCCGCGAATCCCCGCGTGAAACGGCAGAAATGACATCATTTCCATAATAATTCATTGAACCATAATAGTATTCAATAATACCATCGGGATAAAGCTTAACGGTGAAATTCACACTGCTGCTGGAATTGTCCGCCTGTTTCGCCTGCACACAAATAGTGACGGCATCGGAAGCGGCCTGCACCTTAAGGCTCGAAACCGTAAGGTCCATACGGAATGGGGCAATCATTTCCGTATTCAGCACTTGATAATCCGCATTTTGCAAGAAAGGCCAGTTGTACGTGTTGTTTCGGAACGTAATGTAACCGTCGGCATAAATGCATATTTGGTCATATTCATTGCCATAGAACGGGAACGAAAACGGCAAATTCACCGTAGCATAACCCGAACTGGAATTGGACAGTGTCACCGCATTGCCGACAGGTGTCGGACAGGTGGATGTAAATTCCTTTATATCAAATTCTTTCGTGAATTCAAAACGATAGGGTGCCTTTCCTCCCGAAACCGGAATCTGGTAGGAGTACTCCTGAAATGCCGTCATCACCGGCGGGTTGGGAGCCATCTGCGGACGAGTGAAATCAACGGAAGATACCACCGACAAAAAAGTGGTATCGTTGTTGACAATGGGGACATTCGCCTGTGTGCAAGCCGTTTCCGTCGGGAAATTGCTCCGGTAGTCCATCAACGAGAAAGCCACAATCTCGCCTTCAGACACGCCGTCGGGGTCGTTTTCCACCACTTCCAAGAAGAACTTGGCGGGCTGTCCGGGAGTGATATACTCCAACAGCCGGCTCACATCGAGGCCCAATTCAAGGGTCCGACCCGTTTCGGTGCTATCGCCCTGCATATAGTGTTCGCCGCCCTGGAAGTTGAAGACGGCCCACTCGATCGTATGTTCGGGACGGGTGGCGTTCACATTGGTGGCAACACCGGCCATCAGCTTGATGCGCTGGCGGCAGGTGTGCGACACCGTCGCCTTGTAGGTGAGGCGCGGTGCCACCTCGTCCTTCACATCCACCACATAGACACAGGCATTCCAGATGCCCCCTTGTGCCGGCAGTTCCGCCAGCTTGCGGTAGGGAAGGTAACTGTATCCCGCGTTGGCGAAATCCGTGCCGAAAGAGTTGCAGAAAATCACCGCACCGACCTCCCAGTCATGGATGTCCACCACACCGTCGTGATTCAAATCCTCGTTGTTGGTATAACGTCCGTCGCCGTTGTAATCCCAGCAAATGGAATCATCGTAGCCGACGATGGTCTGTCCATGGTTCACGTTGTTTTGAAAATTCGGGACAATCCACATTCCGGCATGCGGCGTGCCTGCGGGAATCTGGTGCAGCATCTCGTGTCCGTTGGGGACGTGGGTGGAGTAAAAATTGGCCAGGCCGCCGTACTCATCGCCGCGCAAATGGTTGTCGAGCCAATGTTTGAGCGTAAGAAGGCCCTCCTCTGTATCGGTCGGAATTGCACAAAACTCCACGATACGGTTGCGCATCGCGTTGTAATAAAGGTTGTATCCCGATGCCCAGTAGGCCGGACCACCGTATGAATAGGAGCCACCCCACTGTGCCACCGTCGGCGTGCCGGCTGTGCGGATGACCTGCCACGTGTCCATAAAACTCACCCCCCTGCTTGAACCTCCGTTGCAGAAATTCCATGCGAAATGCGTGGGATAACGGCGAGCATTGCTGTTGTTCTCCAAGCCACGCCGACAGTTGATCTCGTACGAGAAAGTATAGGCGATACTGGACGACTGGCCGCACTCCAATGCCGACTGATGGTATATCGGCGACATGAAAGGCAGGGTGGAGTTGTCCACTGCGGGGGGAAGTTCCCGCGCCATCTGGATAGCGTCCAATTTGAGTACGGGGCAACTGCGCAACAATGCCTCATCCTCGGGTGAGAGAATGGCATTCAGTTGTGAATACTGGTAGTCAATATCTGAAATTGTCTGCGCCCAGCCACACACGGCGAGCCCGCAAAAAAGGATAAAAGTCAGTATATTCTTCACGTGTCAATCCATTAATGTAATCCAATCCCCACTGCCAAAAACAAGGGGCAAAGGTACAACTTAATCGGATTGCCACGACATTTCCGACAAGAAAATTATCGGATTACATTCAATTTTTGTACAACACTGCGACTTCCATCGGAAATCCGCACAAGATAGAGTCCTTCCGCCAACGATGAAACGTCCAGCTGCTGGTTTTCTTCGGCACTTTCAATCAAAGAAATCCTCCTGCCCGAGAGGTCGAAAAGCTGCACCTGGCTGCCTGACACGCCCGAAAGAGTGACTGCAGACGAAGCCGGGTTCGGGAACATGGACACGGAAGCGATTTCAGCATCCTCAATATCAATCGTACGGGTCATGTCGATACAAGCCCTGTTGTTGTCGGAATTCGGGTCTGTCGTTACCCCGGAAATCCGTACATCATAGCAAATGGAACAAGCTATCAGCTGGAACTCGTCCATAATTGAGGCCGTCCAGATTGGCTGGGCAAGATCCACAATGATCTCCTCCCCAACATCCACAGAACTCAATTGTGTACCAGCTATATATAGGTATGTAATAGGATAGTTCTGGTTATAGGTGATGTCAAAAACAATGGAATCAGTGACAGCGACAGCATTCGGCCCGTTGTTTTTCACAATCACTCTCGGCTGCAAATCCTGTGTGGAATTCATCACGATAGAATAAATGCGATCTCCATTTTCATCGGCGAAACCAACAACTTCCAAATCGGCCGTCTGCGCACCAGCCGCAAAGAAAAAGAGAATCAAGGTCAGTGAAAGATAGAATTTTTTCATATTACAATTAATTATTAAGTCGATAACAATAAATATCCACCGAAGTATCCTTCTGCCATTTGGCCAAAATAGAGATTCTACCCCTATAGGCAGCTATTTCCATCACGCCCAAGCAGTTGGGAATCAGGTAAGGTTCAGTGTCAGCCACATAGGTCCGATGATAATGGGTGATGTCCATCGTTTCAATCCGTGCGGTGAAACGTCCGTCACGCACCTTCTCCTCAAACAGGGAAACGGGAATGTTGGTCACCACGTTGCTGTAGGCATCAATATAAGCGATATGTCCAGCAATCATATTTTGCGATTCAACATACGTGGCGGTAAACGGGATACGCATCTGCAGGGAACATTCAACGGTATGTTCCTGCCAACTTCCGTCCAGGCAGCAGTCGGCCAACTGAATCACTTTATCCAAAAAGTCACCCTCCTCGCCGGCATACTGACGCACTACCAGATCCTTCATCCCGTATGTAAGCAGTGAAAAGACCCCATTGTCCTCTCCTACAAAAAAATGACCGTCCACAACGACCACAACCGGTTTAGACAGCAGGAACGACGACGCGCCGGTGAGCACAAGATGAACGGTTCCCTCCGGAAACGACGTGTAGGAGTGTCGCAACAAAAAGGCCGTCTGGTTCACATTGCCAATCTCGATGGAATGGGTATGGTCCAGCACATGCACATCAGGCATCTTTGAAAAAAGACGACCCTTCAGCATGGCAAGATAGGGTTCCTGCAAAGTCCAGTCGCTGGTCAGTGTAATCAGTTTCATATTTTAACTTTTAAAAACCAAGTGCTTTATAAATCTCTTCATGTGCGAGCAAACGCAAACGGCTTTGCGACAAACGGTTCGGCTCCATGTCGGGATAGACACGGTTGGAGAGGAATATGTAGATGAGGTCGGCATCGGGGTCGCACCAGAAGACCGTGCCGGTAAATCCCTGATGCCCATAGGTACGACGGCCTGCCTGTGCCGGCAGAACAGGGTTCTTGGCAGGGAAAGACGGGGTGTCGAAACCGAGACCGCGGCGCTGGCACCCGTGCATCGGACAAGTGGAAACGAACTGCCGGACCGTCTTTTCAGAAAGATAGGTACGCCCGTTATAAACCCCGCCGTGCATCAGCATGGAGAGGAGCGCACTCACCTCATGTGCCGTGGAAAAGAGGCCCGCATTGCCGCCATTTCCGCCAAACAATGCAGCCGTCTGGTCATGGACATAGCCTTTTAAGACCTGTTTACGGAAGTATTTGTCGTTTTCCGTAGGGGCAATGTTGCCATCCTTGACAAATTCCAGAGGATGGAAACCTGTCCGACGCAATCCCATAGGGCGGTAAAATTCGTCAGTGAGATACTCCTCCATCGGCCGCTGGATGATGGACTCCACCACTTCCTTCAAGAGGAAAAAACCGAGATCGCTATAAACATACTTTTTTTGACCAATATGGTAGATGGCAATTTTATAACGGAGAGTATCCGGATAGTCGTTGCGAAGGAAGATGTTGTCGGCCACCTTCAAGGAGAAACGATCATCGGCCACAGTATGAAGGACCGTGGTGTCCCAAAAATCCTTGCCGCTAATCTCCCTATAGAACGGGACAAAGGCGGAGAGGCCAGAGGTATGGGTCAGCAGTTCAGCAAGCGTGAGTTCCGCAACCGCAGTGCCGGACGTATAGTCAAGGTACTGTCCCACCTTATCGGTAAGGCGAAGACGGCGGTCATCAAACAGCCTCATCACGGCGAGGGTGGTGGCGAGCGGCTTGGTCATAGAGGCCACATCGTAAACCGTGGCATCATTCACAGCATCGACAGAATCGTAAGTAAGGAAGCCATAATTCTTGGAGAAAACAACAGAATCGGAATGGATAGCCAAAATCTGACAACCCGGCAATATCTTGTGATCAATGCAAAGGTTGACCATCGAGTCAATACGATGGGAATAATAGGCTGGAAGAAGATCAACAGAAGCATTCTCTTTTTCTGCATTATTTTGCGCAAAACATGCAGTAAAAGAAAACAAAAAGAGACACAAAACCAGCAGATATTTCAGAAAGCGCTTCATTTCGATAGACTTACGGCAAAAACGGGCAAAGATAAGGAATCGACAGAAAAATATTTGAAAAAACCTTGGAAAATTGCTAACAAAACATTGTAAAAAAAGTAGGGCTGTCACATCGTGGCAGCCCTACATGAGTTATCTGAATTGATTAATTATCGGATGATGACCACACGCTTGGTGATGATGGTTTCTTTATTGCGAGCAGTGATCATATAGACACCCTGTGCGAAGTCGCCCGTTTCAATCTTGATGATCTTCGTGGTCTTCACATCATCGAAATCAACTTCAATGTTCTCAAGGATCTTACCACCAGTGCTGGAAAGGGAGATGTTGGTCTGACCCTCGAAGCCGGTAAGTTCAATCTGGACATAGTCGCGAGCGGGGTTCGGATAGACATTGGCCTGCGGCTCATCCTTACTTGAGGTATAGACCACTTCTCCACCGATAGGATCAACCGACGGCATATGGATGACCGGGCTGGAAGAAGCATCAACATGGAAGCAGATGGTATCCGTCGCATAAGTTCCAATAATTGTGGATGCGTGACCACCAACGGGTACATTCAACTGGAGAGCCCATGTGTAGTAGTTGTCCGGAGTAAAGTTGCCACCACGTTTGTTGAGTGTAACCACAATCTTGTAGTCACCCGTACCGTCGTGCAACGGGGAACCGAAGCTGGTAAACATAATGGTATTGGCACGTCCGTCGCGATAGAAGTCACCAGAAGCAGTGTGTTCGTGGTTAGAAGGCATAGGACCAATATAGTCAGGATCGAACCAGCAGAGGTTGAAGTAGTCGTAGTTGACCGGGTGACCGACAGGACCAGTCTGAGGATACAGATCAGGAATAGAGATCTGACTGCTGTTGCTACCGGTGTACGGCAACTGGAACTGATCGAAGAAGGTACGATACACAGGCTGGAAGTAATCGGTGACATTTGACATCAGCTCGTAAACACCTGTATTTTCATTCATACGATAAAGCGTGTATTCAAGAGATACTAAGTAGTTTGTATCGCAACCCAAGCAATTCTTGTCAACAAAGATTTCAAAACCAACATTGGTTGAAGCAGTGTTGAAGTTGACACAGGCGGGATGTTCAACCGCATCAGAAATATCATTCGGATTCCACACATCCGGAATCTGACGAATCTTCAGGTACGGGATATCCTCAACACGGAGGTAAATGACATAAACACTGTCACAGCCATACACCGTATGCAAGGAATCATAGAAGACATAGGTAGAATCATTACCTGTAAAGACATCTTTCAGAATATCCTTACGGAATTGACCAGCCGTGTCAACCCAATGATAACCGGCCGCATGGGCACCACCAATACCAGAATAGCAAACACGCTCAGACTGTTCAATGAGGTAAATCGGGTGGACAATGATCATGTCTGAAGTGTCAGACACCGAGCAACCGTGACTGTCTTCACCATAGAAGGATACATACAGGGTGTCGGCCACCGGATTGATCTTCATTGTATCGGAGGAACTGACGACATTCGTGACACTAAACACAGTGTCAAGAGCATCATACTCACCGGTGAGGAGAACGGCAGTCGTATTGTAGTTGGCTACACCACCTGCCATGACGATAGCAACTTCTGTCGTATCACCATTGAGGCAGTTCACAGGATTGATCACCACCGGTGTCATGGTTACCTGAGTGGGCTCTGTCACGATAATCGTAGCAGTATCAAAACAACCATGGTCATCGGTGACCGTCACAAGGTAAGTACCGGCAGCAATATTCTTGAAGACGGTATCCAGCTGATCCGTAACAATGTCACCACCACTATAAGAATAAGTGTAGTTGGCAACACCGCCCGTCACCGTAACAGGAATTGTACCGGTGCTTTCACCATGACAGTTCGGTTCAGTCATCGTCACATTGATGGAAAGTGAATCAGGAACAACAATGGTAATGTTCACAGTATCCTTATTGCCGCACTTGTCACCATAAATCACGGTCACAATCGTATCAGTGAAATCAGTCACCTGATAATTGTATGCAGGAGTCTGCACATAGAGGCCATCATTGAAGGAACCTTCCGGAGCATACGGAGCGAAGTCGTTCCAGTTATCACTATAATGGTTCTTGATGGTATCCTTCAAGTCAGGAATTCTGAATTCGCAAGTTCCGGCAACATAGATGTCATACGACATACCATCCAGACCTGTGGTCGGTGCTTCAACATCGGCCCAGTTAATGATACGCACCGTATCGGTAGCAACATTATCGCAAGAGTCGGTGAAGGTGACAATCACGAACGTGTCTCTCGGGTTGACAAGCAACGTACCCTCGACAGGAATCTGGGAGTAGGTCTTGATACCGCTCCAGTTATCCACGTAATGGTTCTTAACCGTATCTTCAAGATTCGGGACCTTGAAGGTGCAGGGATTTTCGAAGACTGCCCAAACGGTATCCGGGAGGTTCTCTGTCCACGGCTTGATCGTATCTACCAAAAGAATAGTATGTTTGATCGTGTCGGAGACATTGTCACAGCTGTCTATTGCAGTGTATTCTCTGAGAATGAAGCTACCGTAGCAAATGGTCTTGTCAATTGTAGTATCCACATTGTAGGAGTTGACCGCGTCAATAAGATTGCAGTCAGAAATGCCAGCGTTAACGGCAGGATCATTCAGCTCAGTCACTGTCGTGAAGGCAGCGGCAGCCGCATAGTTACCATCGCGGTCAATGTAAACCGTATCGTTCGTCAATGTCGTGTGGGTAACATTCGGAGCAACGGTGTCATAGACTTCGAAGAACTGGTCGAAATAGCTTTCGTGTCCGCAGCTGTCTTTCACCGTATAGGTACGGTGGATGAGCATCGGGCAGTAACCATTCACTGTATCGACGACAGAAACTTGGAGTTCATCACGCAACTTGCAGTCGGTAATCGTGATGCTGGCAGGCAACGAGCTCACAGTAGTATAGTTGTAGGCAGGATCGATAGCATACTCACATGTGGTCTTGTCGATATAGAACTTCGCCGTATCAAGATGCCCAACAATCAGAGGAGCAATCGTATCTGCAACATAAATCGTATCCACAAATGCAGTCGTATGTCCGCAGGAATCCTGAGCTTTATAATTCACAACCACCGTGTAGGCCTTGTAACATTCAACACCACCCGTAGCGATCGTGTCGGCAGAAACGAGAACCAAATCATTCATGAGGTTGCAGTCCTTAATGCCATCCTGCATATCCTGCGGGAGAGCATCAATGGTAGCAAACGTACGATGCGTGAAGTTGCAATCGGCATCCATATAGACCGTGTCAGGTGTAAGAGCAGCCGTGATGACCGGAGCAGAAGTATCCTGAACATGAATCGTCTGGATGAACTCGTTGGAAACGAGACCACAACTATCAAGGACAACATAGGTTCTGAGCACTATGCGAGTGCACAACATGGAGGAGGAATCCTCTCTCTCAAGTCTCACCTCGGAGTCGTCACCCACATTGCAGTCAACAACGTTAAAGTTTGCATCGTAAGCCTTCACATCGGCAACGGTGTGGAAGTAATCAACATCGGGACCCCAGCAAGTACCGGCATCGTCAGTCATATAGGTGACCAGCGTATCCAAGTATTCGGGTGTCACAACCGGAGCCACCGTGTCAAGGATAACGATAGTCTGGTAGATAGTATCGGAGGTATTACCACAAGCGTCCTTCACTTTATAGAATACCGTGTAAGTGATGGTGCAGACTTGACGTTCTGATACTGAATCCAAGAGGACGAGTTTGGAGGCATCAGCCCAAGCAGGATTGCAGTCATCAAATACAACGCCATGATCCAGAGCAACCTGCGGAGTGGTCCACTTGTTGAGCACAGGAAGTTCACAATTATCCTTGTAATACTGCGTATCAACAAGAGTAGCGTAGGCAACGCTGATAGCAGGAGCCAACGTATCTAACACATGGACGGTGATGGTCACTGTATCGGTGGAAACGTTGCCACAGGAGTCAGCCACAACGTATCTGAACATATAGGTAGAGTCGCAGCCGTTACCGCCGATAACCGTATCGATCGTAGTCACGGGGCTCGTTTCGCCGATATTACAGTCATTATACACATCCGTACCGCCATTCCAATCCGTCAGCTGCTTGTATTCGGTGAATCCGATATCCGGAAGCGTGAACCCACAGGCTGTGACATCCTCACGATAGATAGTTGTATCATGCAGCTTCTTGCCAGCAGCAACAACATCGGAAGTGGCAACAGGCGCAATCGTGTCTTTCACAATCAAACGGACAGTGAAATAACTATCATAGGTAGAGGAGCGGCCGCAATCTTTCGTGACCTTGTATTTTCTCACAAATACCTTGCCCGGGCAGTAGTTATCATCGTGATCAATCGTTTCGGAGTAAACGAGGTCAATCGTATGAGAGTGGCAATCCTTAATCTCAAGTCCATAGTGGCTGAGGAGGAAGGCTTCGTTTCTCAAACTGTCATTGAGATGATCAATAATCTCAGAATAGGTGTTGCAAGCAACCGTCTGGTGGATAGAGTCAGTAACCTCAGCAGTAACCGTCAAAGGCTGACCATTGAGGCTGAACATCGGACGCATCGTATCTTGATAGTAAATAGTATGCGTGAACTGGGTGGAATTGCCACAGTAGTCTGAAATCGTGTAGTACCAAATCTCCGTAGAGTCACACGTGAAAGCCGGATCTTCCAGAGCACCACCACGGATACTATCCAAAACAATGTATCCAGTAGCATCGTCAGCAGGCAAGTGGAGGTCACGTGCCTCAGCTGCAGAGGTAGATACAGCCGGAGAATAACCATTCAAAGCACCATACGTTTTGAAGGTATCAACCTGCTGCAACTCACAAGCTTCATCAGGACCGAGGAAATACTTTCTGTCAATAATATTGTGTACAAGCGGAGGCGTGGTATCCAACACATAAATCATCTGGGTGATGGTGAACTTTTTGTTACAAGCATCTCTGAAAACATAATCCACAGTCAATGCCTTCACACATTCCGTGGAGGAATCCGGAAGTTCGCGGGCATTCTCATAATAGAAATCCTTGACATAGCCACACTCCAAGATTTCCGTGATACCTGTATGGAACACATGAGGAACATTTACGGAACCATTGGAATTGCCATACACGGTATCTCCGTTAATGAATGCAGTAATAAAGCTAGCGCTCTCCACCTCATCCATATTGGTCTTGGTCCATCTGTAAATATCGGGAGCCGGCCAGTTCGGAACACTTGAATAGTAAAGTGTATCGGATGTCAAAACACCGCCAGGATTCGAAGTATGAATAACAGGCGGAACCGTATCAATAATCTGCCAACTTGCAGAAACACTGTCAGCATTGCCGCACTCGTCTTCTGTTTTCCATGTCACACGCCAGATTCCCTGTGCACCGCAATCCGGGAAATATTTCTTGGTATGGGTAACCGGGAAGCTGTCTTGCGAGCATTCGTCAAATGACTTGGGAAGCGTCAACCAAGCGTTAAAATCAGCCGGATCATACTCACAATCAACCGTGGTGTCAGTACGCGTGAGTGTGAACACAGGAGCCACACGGTCGATGATGGTGAAGCTTTCCGTCGTACTACTGGCATTACCGCAGGAGTCAGTCACAACCCAAGTGAAGGTATAGTGACCCTTGCAAACTGTATCACCGGGAGTATCCCAGTTCCAACCTTGGAAATGGATGCCGTCGGAGAGCAATGCAGAGTGTGCTGTGTCAAAAACAGTCGTCATATTGTCACCAATGTAAATAACAATGGATTCAACACCCGAGCAAGAGTCAGCGACCTCAAGGCTGCCATACAAGAAATCAAACAATTCAGACTGGTTACCCATACCGTCGCAATCAACAACAGGATTGGACTGATGCTGGATGACGGTAGGTAACTTCGTATCAACAATATTGATGAGATGATAAGCCGTGTCAGTCTGACAGCTGTCGGTGATGACCACATAGTGCTTGTAGTAGCCAGTCGGACCACAAAGTTTGACGAAATCGCTCAATGTATCGGAAAGGATGACCGCATTGTCAGCGCAATCATCAATGAAACGGAATTCCGTAAGGGACTGCTGGCGGATAGCTTGAATGTCGTCAATGGCGCATTCCATCGTGACATCGTCCGCGATATAGGTGAAACGCGGAGGAGTCGTATCAAGGATACTGAACGTGGCATACACCGTATCAGCATTGTTGCAAGAATCGACAGCACGGAAGGAATAATAGTAGGTCTTGGTACGGTAATTACAACCCTGTACAAGAGAATCCAAAACCATGGCAATGGAATCAAAAGCGCAGTTGTCATGTGCAGAGGCACCACCCTTAGTGTCAACAAAATCATTATAAGCGTGGGTCATCGCATAATCATCACCGTCACAGTATATCGTCACATTTGCAGGAATTGAATCGAAGACCGGGGCAACGGTATCCTGGACGTAGAAGACCTGTGTCAGCTCATCGCTGGTGAGACCACACTTGTCGGTCACAGAGTAGGTACGAACCACCTCAATCGGGCAAGTACCCGTCACCACTTCGGTGTAATTGACCCTCAGGCTGTCGGTAGGTGTGCAGTTGTCTGACAGCGTGAGACCGAAGGCAATCATCTTGGCCACAGTGTTCAGGGTATCGGGGGCAGCGCTAGCAGTGCAACCGTCAATATAGGTAGTGTCAATCGTACCAGAGAGAACAGGATTCGTTGTATCCTGAATGGTGAACGTGATATCCTTGGATGCCGTACATGCCGAGTCATCCGTCACTGTGAAGACGATGGCGAACGTGGTGTCACAGCTGATCACCGTTTCGACATAGTTGAAGGTATCCTTCAGCTCGCTGGTAGTAGTATTACGAACCTCAACCGTGTTGAATGTCCACTGGAAAGTGTAGTCGGTGCGGCCGCCCTTCACTTCGGCATTGAACATATAGTTGCCGAGATGAGGACAGGTGTCATTGACCGGTGCAACGAGCGACATCACTGTCAGTGCGGTATCCGGTCCGAGGATGGTGGAAGACACCGTGTCGCTGGGAGGACAGTTGTTGGCATCGGTGACATAAAGCGTGTAGGTACCGACGGCCAGGATGCGTCCGGTAACGGAATCGGTGCTCCAGATGCTGTCATTGCTGTCTCTCCATTCATATACATACGGCATTGTACCGCCGGTCAAACCCGTGACAGCGAGGTTACCGTTGGTATCGCCATAGCACTTGATATGGTTGAGGATGGTGTCACCCAGAAGGACAAGCTGGTCGGGCTGTGTGAGAGTATCGCGGACGGTGTCGGCAATACAGCCATTGTCATCGATCACACTGATGACGTATGCACCCGCTTTCATATTCTGCATAAGAACCGTAGTGTCGAGGACAGAGGGATCAAGGGTGTCGTTGATGGTTTCGACATCCGTGCCGAGGGTTCTCACAATGGTGACATAATAAGGAGCAGTACCTTCTTTCACATTATACTTGAAGGAACCGTCGTTGGATTCAAAGCAGGTGAGATTTGTCCAGTCGCTGGAGGAAAGTGTCAGCGGGCCATTCGGTTGTTTGATGGTGTCTGTGAGGGCTGTGTCAGCCTTACAACCGTGTGCGTCGGTGACATAGATGGTGTATTCACCAGCGGGAAGGATGGGACCCGTGACGGAATCATTGCTCACCGTGTCATTAGCGGTATTGACCCAAGCGTAGCTATAGGGATAGGTACCGCCAGTCACGCCAGTGACAGCGAGGTTACCGATGCTGTCGCCAAAGCAGAGCACGTGGGCAAGAACAGTGTCACCCACCAACACAAGCTGTTCGGGCTGGTTGATGGTATCCGTGGCCGTGGCCGTGCAGCCATGGTCATCCTCCACGTTAATCACATAGATACCTGCCGGGAGATTTTCCATGGTAACCGTGGTATCAAGGGCGGAGGGATTGAGGGTCATCTCCACACTGTCGGTAACAGCGCCGAGCGTGCGGACGATCTTCACTTCATAGGGAGCGGTACCCTGTTTCACGTTGAACTTGAAGGAACCGGTCGAATCCTCGAAGCAGGTGAGGTCAGTCCAGTCGCTGGTAGTAAGCGTAAGGATGTCGGGAGCGGCGACATCGGCGGTATCGTTCACGACCACCTGGCATTTGTTGGTGTCGGTCACTTCAATATCCCATTTACCGGCGATGAGGCCGTTGAAGTCAAACACGGTCTGGTCAGCGGCACCATGCTGTGTATAGACAGAATCCGTAACCGTGTGGTGAGTAATCTTAACATCGTAAGGGGCGAGACCGCCTGCAACGGTAATGCGGATGGCACCGTTGGCGTCACCGGCACAAAGAACGGTAGCAGTCACCTCAATGGTGTCCACCACGAGTTCATCAACAGGGAGATTCACTTTAATAGTATCGGAGGCGGTGTTGCCGCAGCTGTCGGAAACGGTGACCACGACAATCGTGTCAGTGGTGACATGCGTACCGGCGGCAGGCACCTGAACAGTATCACGGAGGATACATTCATCGGCAGCCGTGATGTAGCTTCTCACGTCAGGGATGATGTATTCGCAACCAGCGTATGCCGGAGCGGAAACAGTGTCACCCATTTTTGTAATTGTGGGGGCAATGGTGTCGTTCACGAAGAAGGTGACCTTGACAGTATCCTTCAGCGTACAACCATTGGTATCAACGGCATAGTCAATACCCGCAGTATGGACACCACCACAGGTGGCAGCCAATGTGAAGGAGAGGGTATCCGAAGATTTATCAGCATTGTATGTGTTCGTACCCGTAATCGAACCAGTCCAATTAATATTATTGTAAGGAGCCTGGCCGCCGGAGATTGTAGCGACAAGGACATGCTCCAGTTCGTTCGGGCAGAAGGTAGTGCTGTCAACGACGGCAGTTCCATCGAGGGAAGCCCAAGCCACGCTGGGACGTTCGAAGACAACGACGCGGGCAGAGTCGGTTGCGGAGCAAGCGATAGTGTCCACGGTAGCATAGACAGTGTGTACGTGGTTCATGCTTACGTTGGCCCAATACAAACCTGCATCGGTGGTATGGACATCGGCCACATCGTAAACGATGGTATCGAGGTTCATATCGGTACCGTCGTGGAACCATGTCCACTTATCATACTCCTGATCCAAAGTAATCTTGAGGGCGCTGTTCTCGCAAAGGGAGTCGGGTGTAGCGGTCACAACCGGATTCGGAGAAGCATAAACCTCCAGATAAACCACCATTGTGTCGGAACTCACACAGCCCGAGGCCGAGTTGAAGCCCAGCGCATAGAAGTGGGAGTTGACATTCGTATCTACAGTAAAGGCGACCGTGGCATCCAGGGTGTCAACCACATCAAGGTTCTCGTCGAGCCAGATGCACTTGTCGGCGGCGGTCAGGCTCACCTTGACGGAGAACTGTCCGCTGTCGCAGAGGAGGAGGATGCTACCGGCGGTGTCTATCTCAGGAACGGAAGGATCCTCGAAGAAGACACGGAAACGCACGATGCTGTCGATGGCACCGTTGCAGGAGGAGACACCCATATAGAACACGGAATCATAACCCGGGTCAATGGTGGTGTCGGTGCTGACGGTGAAAGTGACAGCGGGATTACCGATGACGAGGGAGTCACCCACACAGCGGAAGTAGTCGGTAATGTCGCTCACCTCAACCGTGTGAAGGGTATCAGAGGAGAGGATGCCGCAGACCTCGCTCTGGTGACCGCCGACATAGTAGCGTTCATCATTGTCTTCTGTGACATAATCCCATTTCGTTCCACCGCAACGCTGGGCGATGGAGAAGATGAACTGGTATTCACCATCTACTTTAATATTATATACGAGACGGTGGGCAGTACTTGCCACATCCCTGAACCATCTCACATAGAAGTAGTCAAACTGGAACGGTTGGTTGTGTCCGGGCAGAGTCACTATAAAGTGTCCGGGATCCTCGCACTGCTGTCCCATTTCGAGATGTGCCGTAGGCGTATTGGCACCCGGATAGCTGCCGTAGCCATCTCCATTCTGGCAATAGTGGCTGGTGTAGGAGTTACCCCACCATCTTTCAGCCATACCCAAGTCATAGCGGGATTCAAACTTGAATTCCTCGAAGTAGTAGGAGAGTGAGTCATTAGGAATCACGCTGCCGTTGTACAAAACCTGCCACTCGATGGAAATCTGGTCGGTGCCGGCCAATCCGAGGGAGTCAAAGCACTCGGAATTCGGACTGAAATAGACGGTGTCGTACTGGTTCAGGACCACCGACGAAAGGTTTGCGGGGTCGAGTACCAGACCAGACTGAGCTTTCAGGCCCAAACTGAGCACGGCCAAAAGCACACTCAAAACGCAAAAAGATAAAACTTTTTTCATAATTAGGAGATTTATTTTTTTATTATTTATCTTCAATCTGTTTGTTTTCAATAAGTTACAACTTTATTTGTCTAACATAGTTTACTTTTTCCAATTCTGCAAAAATACAACATTTTTTTTATCCATCAACAGTTTTAATTTTTGTTCACGTTTTTTTTTGCTCAGAAAAAAATCCACCAGCACCCATTTGAAGTGGTTTTCGTTCAAAATGAGCACAATAAGACAAGCGGAAAGAGCAATTCCTTCCGTCTTTTCAACATATACAAGTGAGAAAAAAAAAGAAAATCCCGAAAAAAGCTATCCGATTATCAGCCAATAAACGAGGACTGCATAAAGGAAGCCCGCCGGAACGGCCATCAGCACGGAATCGAAGCGGTCGAGCACGCCGCCATGCCCGGGCAGGATGTTGCCGGAGTCCTTCACGCCGCACGCCCTCTTGATCATCGACTCCACAAGGTCTCCGAGTGTACCGAAAAGCACCACCACCAAGGCAAAGCCAACCCATTGCAGCGGCCCCCATTGGACATCATCGACAAAATAGCCAATATAACCGAAAGAGACCGAGGCCGCCACTGTCAGCACCAACGCGATAATGAAACCCTCCCACGTTTTCTTGGGAGAGATGCGCTCGCACAGCTTGTGCCGTCCAAACAGACTGCCGGCACAGTAAGCCAGCGTGTCGTTGAGCCATATCGTGATAAACAGGGCAAGAAGGAGCGGCGCTAATTCCTCGGCCATCGCGAACATCAGCATTACCGGAAGGGCAATCCAGAATACCGGAACGAGACAGAATGAAAGCGTACGCAACGAGGACACCCCGTCATTTTTTTGAAAAAGCAAGACAGCCGAAAGAACCGGGAAAAAAAGTAGAAGAATCAGAATCAAGAAAACAGGATCCGGAAAATGGACAAGAGCGGGGAAAACCACTATCGGGATAACCATCAGCATAGCAAGAACTGACACAAGTCTATTGGCAGAGACACCCGTCATTTTCAAAAACTCACGCGTACCCTCCACAGCCACCAAAGACATCAGTACGGCGAAGGGGATGATGGTCTTTTCATACAAAAGGATGCTTGCCACCACCGCAGCGACAAAAAGGATCCCCGTAACCGTTCGCAACACCAGATTTTTCATACAATATATTATATATACTATAAATATTATATATACTATTAAAAATAACTATTCTCCGGACTGTTCATGAATCATCATCAGTGTCACCTGCGGTTTGACGACAGAGGGCTCCTCCCCTTCCTGTCGCGGGGCGGGACGGAGCAATTCCATCATATTGAATTTCAGGTCAAGCCCGTCGGGGCGGTTTTCCTGCTGCACGGTGGTCGTCATCTTGCCTGTCAAGTCCTTGAGGTCGTTGACCAGGCTGGCGTTGCCGGAAAGCACGATGATGTTCTTGGCCATTCCGAGAATGGAGGGATAGAGCAGGTGTTGTCCCCGCTGTGAGAAGACAAGATGTCCTGTCCGTGCAATCAGGTGTTCGGCATAGACGATAACAGCATCGGCGACAGTTTGTTCAGGGAGTGTTTCGACGAAGCCTATATGGAACTGCCGAAGAATGTTGGAGAGGTGTGACGAGGCGTTGACCACCCGTGTCCAACGGCCGGCCTCAACAGCAAACTTGATGCGGTTGTAGATTTCGGCGAGCCGTTCCGAGACATACCCTCCGTCGTTCATACGGTTTTTGTCAATTTCAAACTCATACAGGATGCCGCCCGCCTCGGTAAATTCCTTTTTAAAATTCTGATAGGGGTCGTCCATCGGGTCAAAGACTTTTTCGCGGTCCACCTGCGGCACGAAGGCGTCGCTTTTAGTACTGAGCGCGGAACGGATGTTGCCGCAAATATCGTTTTTGCAAATATTGTTTTTAACTTCGATGGAGGCCATATCTATAGATGATTAATTATCAGTATTTTCAGTTGTTTCAGCAACCTCATTGTGCCCAAATTCCCTCTTGCCGTAGATTTTTTCAAGGTCATCGGCATAGAGGACTTCTCGATCCACGAGCCAACCGGAGAGTGTCTCAAGGTTTTCGCGGTTGTCCATCAGAATCTGTTTGGCGCGGTTGCAGGCGGATTCGGTGAGGTTGCGCACTTCGGAATCAATTTCCTCAGCAGTTTTCTCGCTGTAGGGACGGTTGAAGGAGTAGTCGCTCTGCCCGGTGGAGTCGTAATAACTAACTTTTCCGATTTTGTCGCTGAAGCCATAGACCGCGACCATGGCGTAGGCCTGCTTGGTGGCGCGTTCGAGGTCGTTTTGTGCACCGGTGCCGGCCTTCATCTCGCCAAAGATGACCTCTTCGGCGGCACGGCCGCCCAGGAGGACACAAAGTTCGTCGAACAGTTGCTCGCGGGTGGTGATGTGGCGTTCTTCGGGGACGTACCATGCCGCACCGAGGGCGATACCCCGTGGCACAATCGTCACCTTCTGAAGCGGCGAGGCATGCTCAAGCAGCCAGCTGACCGTGGCGTGCCCCGACTCATGGACGGCGATGGAACGTTTCTCCTCGGGGGAGATAATGTTGGTGCGACGCTCCAAACCGCCGATGATACGGTCGATGGCATTGTTGAAATCCTCTTTTTCGATGCTTTTTTTGGAATGGCGGGCGGCAATCAGGGCTGCCTCGTTGCACACGTTGGCGATGTCGGCTCCGGAAAAGCCGGAGGTGAGCTTCGCAAAGTATTCCAAATCGACATCCGCTCCGAGTTTCAACTTGCGGACATGGACACCGAAGATTTCCTTCCTTTCGGTGAGGCTGGGCAGTTCCACATGGATCTGGCGGTCGAAGCGGCCGGCGCGGAGCAGGGCGCGGTCGAGGACATCGGCGCGGTTAGTGGCGGCGAGAATGATGACTCCCGTGTTGGAGGAGAAGCCATCCATCTCCGTAAGCAACTGGTTGAGGGTGCTTTCACGCTCGTCGTTGGCACCGCTCATCATACTGCGGCCACGGGCGCGTCCCACGGCGTCAATCTCGTCGATGAAAATGATGCAGGGCGCTTTTTCCTTGGCTGTGCGGAACAAGTCGCGGACGCGGGACGCACCCACACCGACAAACATTTCCACAAAGTCGGAGCCGGAAAGGGAGAAGAAAGGCACTTTGGCCTCCCCTGCCACGGCGCGGGCCAGCAAAGTCTTTCCCGTACCGGGAGGACCGACCAGCAGCACGCCTTTCGGAATGCGTCCACCCAGTTCGGTGTATTTTTTCGGATTTTTCAGGAAATCCACCACCTCTTCCACTTCCTCCTTGGCACCTTCCAAGCCGGCGACATCCTTGAAGGAGATATTGAGGGTGGACTTCTCGTCGAAAAGCTGCGCCTTCGACTTGCCAATGCTGAACATGCCGCCGCCCCCGACACCGCCGCGCATGGAGCGCATTGAAAAATAGAACAGCATGATAATCAGCAGCATCGGAAACATCCAGAGCAAGAGCTCGCCTGTCCAGTTACGGGAGTTGTCCTGTGTGATGGGAAATGCATATTCTTGGCGGAGCCGCTTGGCATCGGCCGCAGTCAGCGTGGTGTCGGAAGCGATACGGGAAGCGACCTCCTCTTCCACCACTCGGTTATACTCGTCATTGAACGCCTTGAAGTCGTTCTGTGCCAGGTAGTACTGTGGACCTTTGAGGTTTTCTTTCACCGCTTTGTAGCGTTCTTTCGAATCAAGGCTTTTCCCTTTTATAAAGACATTGACCCGCTCATCCTTCTTGACAAAGACTACCTTGTCCACATCCTTGTCCAACACCATTTCGCTGAATTGCAGATTGTCGATCTCGGTAGTGGCGATGGCATCGTAGTCCCAGAACCAGACAGCAAGGAGGCCGCAGCCAATCAAGAGATAGAGCCAAGTGAGACTGAAAACCCGTTTGGAGGGCTTTGGCTCCTTATTTTTTTTCGGATTATTGTTCTTGTTTTCCATAAAAATCAAAGGCGTTTGATATCCGCGTCATTCCATAACGTTTCAAGCTGGTAAAATGTTCGCGCCTCGGGCTGAAAAATGTGGACGATGGTGTCGAAATAGTCAAGCAGGACCCATTCGCCGTTGGCGAGGCCCTCCACAGCGGAGGGATTGATGCCGGCTTCGCGCTTGGTCAGTTCCTGCACATAGTCGCAGAGCGTTTCCACATGCGTGCGCGAGGTGCCCGTGACAATGATAAACGTATCAAAATAAACGTGGTTGATTTTTTTCAAGTCGATGATGGTGACATCCACGCCGCCTTTTTCGAGCAAAGCCTGGACAATCAGCTCGCTAATGTCACCCGTGAAGAGGTTCTCCTTCTTCGTTGCTACCTTTCTTTTTGCCATTTAATACCTATTAAAAATTAAAGGTGCAAAGATACAACAAAGTTTATCAAGTTCATCAAGTTTATCAAGTTATATTGCTTGTCTCCGTTTGAATCACTTTTTTTGGAAAACGATGTCGGAGGTTTCAGAAAATCGTGTAAATTTGCCGCTGTTTTTTTGGAAAAGACAATTCAAAGAAAATCATCATAAAAGTTTAATTTAATCCACTAAAAATGAAACATTTATTACAAGTTCTGGCTGTGGTTGCCCTTTTCCTCACGGGTTACACGGCAAAAGCGCAAATGAGCTACGGCGGCGAACCTTATTCCTTCAAGAACACGATTTCCCAAGTGGTGCCCACCATTGAGATCGAGGCATTGAATGCAGAGGCCCTTCTCGCAGAAGATGCTGCCAATACGGGGAAAGATCACCCCATGCGCATTGGTGTGACGAAAGACGTGAATTACAACATTTACAATTCCGGACGTATAGATATGCTTCCTGACGGCGGGCGCGTATGGCGTCTTGCCTTCCACATGGAGGATGCCACCTTCACATCCATGAACTTCTCCACTTTCGACATTCCCGATGGAGCTGAACTTTATTTATATACACCTGACAGAGAGAATGTTATCGGAAAATTCATTAACAAGAACCAGATGGAGGACGGCACTTTCTACCCGCAGGAGATGCCCGGCGAGGATATTGTGGTGGAATACTACGAGCCGGCCGGCTGTGCTTTTGAAGGCAATTTGGTGATCAACCAGATTTCACAGGGATACTACGATTTCTTCCATATCAAATCCATTGAAGGCCAACTGGGCGATGCGGAAGGAACATGCCATCCCAATGCCATCTGCTACGACGCCAACTGGCGTGCTCAAATCCACTCTGTCGTATGCTATACAATGACATCAGGCCAATATGTTTACATGTGCTCCGGTGCCATGGTCAACAATACCGCCAGAGACAACAAGCAGTACCTTCTTTCCGCAAACCACTGCTATGAGAGTGGCACATGGAAATTTTACTTCCTGTACCAAGCAACTACCTGCAACCCCTCAAGCAACAACGGCAATATTTTCAAGACCGCCACGGGTTACACCTTGAAGGCGAGAGATAACGGCAACAGTAGTTCCGACTTTATGCTTGTGGAAATCACGGGACAGATCAGTGCCGACCGCGATGTTTACCTGGCAGGTTGGGACTGTAACACTACCGTTCCCTCCAATCCGACCCAGTGCGGTGCCATCCACCATCCGGGCGGTGACATCAAGAAATTCAGTGTCCCGCAACACATTAACAACGGTTCAATGTCTGGCTATGGCAAGTTCTGGCTGGCCAACTGGGCGTATGCAACAGGAACGACTGAACAGGGATCATCTGGTTCTCCCCTCTTCAACAAGAATAAACTCATTGTAGGCCAGTTGTATGCTGGAACCAGCAGCTGCGAACAGAGCGATAATAGCCATCAAGGCCCCAGCGGCTGGGATTTGTACGGCAAACTTTCCAACTCATGGGAGAATAACACGAGCGACAACTCCAAGAAACTGAAACCGTGGTTAGACCCGAACAACACGGGTGCCACCACTCTGGAAGGAAAATGGATGCCTGGCGCGCCGAGCGGAATAGCCGAAAACGAATCACATGCCAATCTGGATGTCCATCCCAATCCCTCGACGGGCCTGATTACCATCAGCGGCAAATTCAACGAAGGCAAGGGCATCTGCAACGTTTACAATATGATGGGCGAACTCGTTTCTGCAAAGATTGTCAGCCTCAGCTCTGAGACCGTCTTGAATCTCAGCAACCTGACTCCCGGCATGTACATGCTTGAAATCACCGACAACAGCAACGTCTATCGCTCCAAAATTATCATCAGCAAATAATGAACCTGAAGGAAATCGTCGTATCGACGGCGTACCTTCCCACCATAGAATACTTCGCTTTTATCGCCAAAAGCGAAGTATTTTTTATGGAGGACGCCGAGACCTACCAGAAGCAGTCATACCGCAACCGCGCCTATATCATGACGGCGGGCGGGGTGCAGACTTTGATTCTTCCCACGCGGCACGAGACCCAGCGAAGCTGCATCCGCGACGTCCGCATCGACTACAAGTGCCCGTGGCAGCTGAAGCACTGGCGCGCCATCGAGTCGGCCTACAGCGGAACACCCTACTTTCTCTATTTCAGGGATTTCCTATATCCTTTTTTTGAAAAGAAATACGAATTCCTTTTCGACTACAACTTGGAGTTGACAGAGACATTGCTCCAGCTTTTCAAGATAAAAAAAGCCCCCGCTTTCACGGGGACCTTCGAAAAAGAATATCACGAACGATTTGATTTACGGAATCTGATTCATCCGAAGAAGGAGCGATTTTTTCAGGATACGCCGTACCATCAAGTGTTTGACGACCGCTTCCCCTTCACCGGAAATCTTTCGGTCATTGACCTGCTGTTCAATGCAGGACCTGACCGGGAATATCTCCTTAATCTGCGTTAGCGCCGCCCACCAATCCGAAGAATACGCTCTGTGAGGTATATTCAGGTTGGACGGTCTTCTGCATGGAAGGGGTCTGCACGTCCACAATCCGCGAGTCCTGAATGGCGGTTTGCCAAGCCGGACGGTTCACCAGGTTATTGAATTTCTGGTCGTCGTCGTAGTCGGTTTCGCCATTGTCGGTGACGATGATGCCTGTGGGGGCGGGAGCGGGGGCCATCTTCGGCTGGCTCGCGTGCGAGGCGTGCGGCAGGGCTGTGTATTCACCGGTCTTATCCTCCGTGACCAACGAAGGCATCTGCACAGCAGGAACATTCGGCTGCTGGAAGAATTGCGATCCGAAAGGATCCTCTTTCTTCTCCTCTATCTTATCTTCCTTGTTTTCAACGATATCTTCAACCACGGGAGCGATTATCGATTCCGGCACGGGAGCGATGTCTTCGGATTTCGGGGCCTCTTCGGAAGGGATAGTGTCAAAAAGGGTGGGATCGGTGGCGGGGAGCACAACCGAATCCTCGGGTTTCTGTTCAGGCACGGCAGGTGTTTCGGGTACAGCAGGCGGAATAGGAATGAAAAAATCGCGCTGCTTATCAGCCTCCTCTTCCGGAACTTTCGGAGTGAGCGTATTTTTATTGTATTTTGTGATAATGACCGACAGTTTCAATTTGTCGCCAAGGCCTTTGTCGGCGGCGTGGCCCCAAATGACATGGGTGTCTTCGTTCTGGTATTTCTCGAACTCCTCGGAGAGCTTGAACAACTCGTCCACGGTAAGTTCTTGATCTTCACCATAGCGTAGGAAGAAGAGGAAGTTTTGAGCGTCGGTGATGTGGTTGTCGTCGATGAGGTTGCAGGTCATGGCCTTGCTGATGACCTCTTCGATACGGTTTTCGCCGCTGGCTTCGGCGAGACCGAGCATTGCCTCGCCGCTCCCCTTTAGGATGGAGACGACGTCGTTAAAGTCCACGTTCTGGTAGCCGGCCACAGTGATGAGCTCGGCGATGCACTTGACGGCGTTCTTGAGGACATCGTCGGCATGGGCGAGGGCAACGGGAAGGGTTTCGCGGCGGTAGGTTTCCATCACCTTCTGGTTTTGGATGATGATGAGGGAATCGACATACTTGCGGAGTTCGGCGATGCCTTCGTCAGCCTTCTGGCAGCACTTTTTCTGTTCGAGTTTGTAGGGGTAGGTGACGACAGCGATGGTGAGGATACCCATATCGTGGGCGATGCGGGCGACCACGGGTGATGCACCGGTGCCGGTACCTTTTCCCATTCCTGCGGTGATGAAAAGCATCTTCGTATCCTTACCGATCATTTTGCGTATTTCTTCTTCCGACTCCTCGGCCAGTTGCTTGGCGATGACGGGATCGGATCCGGCGCCGAGGCCTGACTTCCCGAATTTCAGGGTGGTGGACACCTTATTCTCCTGCAGTGCCTGTTCATCGGTATTGCACAGGAAGAAGTCCACACCCACGATGCCTTCCTCATACATGTGCTGTACGGCATTGCCGCCTGCGCCTCCAATTCCAACGACCTTGATGATCGAGGGTTTCTTCACTTCCCCGTAGCTTGTGGTTTCAAATGTCAATTCGTCTATCTCGTTCATGGTTTTTCTCTACTAATTTACTATATATTAAATGTATTATTCAAAAAAAAATCGGTTTTAGTCCACGCCGCCTTCATCGTTGTTGTCGGTCAGGCTTCCCCACATGACACCGGCAATCTTATTGAGTCCATCCGTGACACGGTCAAAGAATCCCGGTCTTTCGGGGCTGGGGCTTTCTTCCTGGGTTTCCTCCGCAGTGACAGTGGCAGCGGCCGTATAGGGCTGGGCCACGCACTTACATCCGTATGCAAGAAGTCCGAGGGCGGTGGAGTAGATGGGGTCCTTGAGAGCGGGTTCAAGGGTCTGGGTGAAGCCGATGCCGGGGATTCCGATGCGGGTGACGCGTTGGAACACGAATTCGGCGAGGCTCTTGATATCCTTCAGCCGTGCGCCGCCGCCGGTGATGACCACGCGCATAATGTCGTTCTGGTAGCCGGAACGTTCGATTTCGGCTCTTACGGGTTCAAGTATGTCGCGTTTGACACGGGCGTTGATAGCCTGTGCGAGGTCGCGCTCGTTGATTTTCACATTCTGTCCAAAATAGACGGAATTCTTGAGTGTGATGAAGTGGTTGCGGTCGGCGTTGTCGGGAACGCAGGAGCCGTGTTCCACCTTGATCTGTTCCGCCTCCTCGTAGGTCATGCCCAATGCCTGGATATCCTTGGTGATGACCTGTCCTCCGACGGGGATGACACGGATATAGACCGGCACGCCGGAGCGGTAGATGATGAGGTCGGTGGTGCCGCCGCCGATGTCGATGAGAGCGACACCGTTCTTCTTCTCCTCCTCGGTGAGGCAGGAGATGGAGGAGGCGAGGGGTTCCAGCAGCAGCTTGGACATAGAGAGGCCGGAATCCTGAACGCTTTTGACGATCTTCCTGATCTCGAAGTCGTCACCGGTGATGAGCTGGTAGGTGGCGGTGATGTTCTGCCCCACCCTGCCGACCGGCCGGAGGGTTTCGCTGTCGTCGATCTTGAAGTTCTGGGGGATGACGGCAATCACCTTGCCGGAGTTGACGACATAGTTCTCCATTTCGGAGTTCATCCTATCGATTTCCTCCTTGCGGATGATATTGTCGTGGCCGTTGATGCGGGTGACGGAGTGGTTGCAGGTAACGCTTTTTATGTGGCGTCCGGCGATGCCCACGAAGACATCATTGACGGGCTGGCCCGTGGCCTCTTCCACCAGCCGTTTGGCGGCGGTGATGCCGTCAATCGTGTCTTGCAGGTTGAGTACCAAGCCGAACTGCACGCCGGTGGAGGGGGCTTTCCCGTAGCCACACACTTCCACTCTGCCGTCATCGCAGAGGTATCCCATCACCATCACGATCTTGGTGGTTCCGATGTCAAGACCCACAATCATCTTGGGGACATTCACTTCTTCGGGTTCGGGTTGAGGCGTTCTCTTTTTCATGTGTTAAAGGTTATGGTTGACTAATTTACGGGTGGCGAAAAATCGGTTGTTGAAGCGGACATCCACTTGGGAGTAGGTGTCGGCGGGGAAGTAGATGAGGGCCTTGTCGTAGGCGATGTGGAGCATCCGCAGTTTGCGGTCGAGGTTGTCGGCGTGGCCGATAAGGACGGAGTGGCGGGCGAGGCAGTTGTAGGCTTCAATTTCCCCGTTGTCATTCACATAGAGTTGGGTAAGTTGGGGGGCGAGGAGGGTGTCATTGCTGAGGGCGAGTGCGATGCGGTAGGCATCGAGGAGGGTGGTTTCCTTGAGGTCGCTCACGTTCTTGCCCTGTGTGTAGGGGGTGCGGACATTGCCGCTGAGCACGGGCAAGCTGGAGCGGATGCGGCTGTTGTCGGGGAGGAGTTCTCCGTCATGACCGATGAAGTAGGGCAGGCCGTTGTCGGGATAGACGGAGAGGAGGGGGCTTTTGATGCGGATGTCCATGCGGAGGGTGGAGCCGACGGGCGTGAGGTTGAGTAGGGAGTCGAACCAGACGTTGGTGCGGAGGGCTGTCTCCACGTCTGTGCGACGGATGTTTCCCGGAGCGATTCCGGTGAGTTGTACCCCTCTGGCGCGCAGAAGGGCCAGCACTTCGGCCTCGGTGACCACCGTATCGGAGCCTGTATAGGAAAGGCGCACCTCCGTCCTGTCGCAGGTTTTCGGACGGAAACGGACAATTGCGAGCACCACACCGACGGTGACGGCAACAAGCAACAGCAGAAGGAGGATACCTTTCAGTTTCATCAACGGTTAATAAATGGTTTAGGCTCAATCGGTTGCAACAATCTGCCAAAACAGGGGTGAACAACAAAAGGGGCAGAAAGTTTACTCTTGAGCAAGTTGGACAAAGGTACGCACATTCTCCAAAACAAGCATATTTTTATAGAAATATAACAAACACTTTTCTGTTAATATCTTTATCCCCCAAAAGGTGTAATATTTGTTTAAAAATCAACCACATATCAGATGTAAAAAAAATAAAAGATGACATTTTCCCCAGCGGTTATTGTAGGGAATTATTCCTTATTCTCCTTCCCTCTCCTGCAAAATGGCGGAGGTTTTTCTCCACAAACACGCACATTGGAGGCGTTTCGCCCCCCTTGCGAAGAGTTGGCTACGGGAGCCCTGGCCGGGCGATCGCAGCGGATTTTTTGTCAGTTTGTAAAAAATTTTCGGCTATCAGCTTTCGCATTGAAAAAAGTTGTACTTTTGCGCCCCAATTTTGAAACCAATTATCAACCTAATTATCAACCAAAAAAAACAAAACTATGTTGAATCATTACGAAACCGTTTTCATTATGACTCCCGTTTTGTCTGACGAACAGATGAAGGAAACGGTTAAAAAGTTCGAGGGCATTCTCCTCGAGAAAGGTGCAGAGATCGTTCACCAGGAGAACTGGGGACTGCGCCAGTTGGCTTATCCGATTGCCAAAAAAACGTCCGGTTTTTACCACCTGATTGAATTCCAGGCCGAGCCGAGCGTGGTAAAGGACTATGAACTTCAGTACCGTCGTGACGAGCGTGTGATGCGTTATCTGACCATCCTGATGGACAAGCACGCCATCGCCTACAGCGAGAAGAGACGCAACCTGAGAAAAGAGAAAGAAGCTGCCCCCGTTGTAGTGGAAGAGGCTCCCGTGGCTCTCGAAGCTCCTGCAGCAGAAACCGTAAATGTTAACGAATAAGGAGGAATCAAGTTATGGCACAACAATCCGACATCAAATATCTGACCCCCATCGCGGTTGACATCAGAAAGAAGAAATATTGCCGTTTCAAGAAAAGCGGTATCAAGTACATCGATTACAAAGACGCCGAATTCCTCAAGAAATTCGTCAACGAGCAGGGCCGCATCCTGCCCCGCCGTCTTACCGGTACTTCATTAAAATATCAGAAAAAAGTGGCACAGGCAGTAAAAAGAGCGAGACATCTTGCTTTACTCCCGTTTGTGACCGACAATTTGAAATCTAACAACTAAAAGGAGGGAATCACAATGGAAGTTATTTTAAAACAAGACGTTCAGAATTTGGGTTATGCCGACGACCTCGTAAAGGTAAAAGACGGCTATGCGAGAAACTATCTCATTCCCAATCTTTTAGCAATTCCTGCTACGCCCGCTAACAAGAAAATGCTGGCCGAAACCATCAAACAGCGCGCTTTCAAAGCCGAGAAACTCAGAAAAGAAGCCGAATTCATGGCTGGCAAAATCGAGAATCTCACCGTCAAGATTGCCGCCAAGACATCCGACAAGGGCACCATCTTCGGTTCCGTCACCAATGCCGACGTCGCCGAAGCCCTCATGGCTCAGCACGAAATCGAAATCGACCGCCGCAAGATCACCCTCAGCGATGACCACATCAAGGAACTGGGCAACTACACCGCCCAAGTCAACCTCCACAAGGAGTTCAAAGTCTCCCTCAATGTCGAGGTCGTGGCCGCCGAAGAGTAGTCTTCCGCAGCGTCATTCAAAAACCGAAACGGGGCACAAAACGTGTCCCGTTTTTTTGTTTGCAATTACAAAAAATTTCCTACTTTTGCCGCAGTTATTAACCCCTTAATTTTTTTTGCGTATGAAAAAAGTTCTATTCCTTTTCTGCCTGGCATTCTCTTGCGTGATGATGCAGGCACAAACCGTTGTCTTTTCCGACAACTTCGACAGCTACACCGCCGGCCAGAAACTGTGTTCGCAGAACAGCACCAACTGGACCACATGGAGCAATGCGCCCGGCACCGCCGAAGACGCCGTCATCTCCACCGAACAGGCCAGCAGTCCAAGTAACTCCCTGAAAATCACAGGGACGAACGACATCATCTACCGTTTTTCCAACCAGACTTCCGGGGTCTTCGACATCGACTTCAACTATTATGTCCCCTCCACCGGCAGCGGCGCCTACTTCAACCTGCAGCACTACTACAACCCGGGCGTGGAGTGGGCCTTTGAGTGCTTCCTCTACAACAGCGGTACCGGCTACATCACCATCAACAACAGCAACACCAACTTCAACTATCCGACCAATGCATGGTTCCCCGTCAAAATCCATGTCGATCTGGAAAACAACTCGGCCATCCTTACCGTCAACAACACCGACGTCATCACATGGACGTTCAGCAACACTTCCGAAAACACCGGCGGCATCTGCCAGCTCGGCTCCGTCAACTTCTATGCCGGTGCGCCGAACAACGCCAGCGGCACCTACTATGTGGACGACTTCGTCTTCACGGAAATCAGCGCGGCCAACGACGGAAGTTTCGTCTTCTCGCCAGAAGGCGACATCACTGTGAACGTCGCCCCCAACGTTCCCAGTACCAGCACCTACACCCTCAACATGAGCAACCCCGGCGGCACCCCCGTCAACTACCGTATCGTGCCCGTCTATAACGTGGAACCCAGCATCGCAGATATGGCGACCACCCTCTCCCGTTCCGGTGAAGTGAGCGAGAACGGCATCCTCTTCGGCAGCACTTTCGTGGCCGCCGCCATCGGCTTCCCCGCCTCCGAAATCATCAGCCGCAATCTCATCAGCGCCACCTTGGACCGCATTGATGTCTATCTGACCAACGTCGATCTGATGCTCAACCCCAAAATCCAGATTTACGACATGAACGGCATCCTCGTGGACGGTCCGGGCGAAGTGGCCTATGAGCAGTCCTTCTCCCCCATCGAAGGTTTGAACAGCATCTCTCTTACCACCCCGTACCTGCTTGACGGCCGCGACCTCTGGTTCGGTGTCTATTTTGAACAGACCGAAGCAACCGCCGCTTCCGAAACCCGTCCCGTCGTCGGCTGCGACGATGCCACCACGCCCGATCCGTACGGCAACTGGTGCAAAAACTCCGTGGCCTGGAACCGGCTTAACACAAATTCCGAACTCACTTACAACTGGGCCATCACCGGTTATGTGAGCGGTGCCGGCATCACCCCGTGGATGAGTATCGCACCCGCCACCCAGGGCACCATCGCCGCCAACGGTTCGGCACAGGCCAACATCACCTTCACGGTCGGCAACGAGTCCACCTACACCGGCAAACTGTACCTCTACTCCAATGACCTCAACAACGATGTCAATATCCTCAACGTCACGGTTGTGGTAACAGACGGTGTGGACGAGAACGAGGCCATCCGCATCAGCATCTTCCCGAACCCTGCCACCGACGTGTTGAACATCGCTTCCGAAAGCATCAACCGTGTAGAGGTCTTCAACATGGCTGGCCAACGCGTGTGGGACGGACAATACAGCGAAAACGAAATCACCATTGCCACCCACAACTGGGGCCCCGGCACCTACATGGTGAAAGTGACGGCCAACGGCACTGCCAAGGTCGAAAAGATTATCGTCAAATAAACCATACCCTTCTTCTTGGAAAAGCACGGTTCTATCCGTGCTTTTTTTTGTCATTTTTGAAAAAACTGCCTATTTTTGCCACAACTTTTAACCTTTTAAACTAATTGTATATGAAAAAGTTACTACTTCTTTTTTGCATGGTATTCTCCTTTGTGATGCTCCAGGCGCAAACCATTGTCCATTCCGACAACTTTGACAGCTACACCGCCGGCCAGCAGCTCTGTTCGCAGAACAGCACCAACTGGACCACATGGAGCAACAGTCCCGGCTCTACCGAAGACGCCTACATCACCACCGAGCAGGCCAGTAGCGGAAGCAACTCCTTGAAAGTCACAACGGGCAATGACATCATCTACCCTCTTTCCAACCAGATTTCGGGTGTCTTCGACATCGAGTTCAAATACTATATCCCCGCCACGGGCAACGGCGCCTACTTCAACCTGCAGAAATCCAGTAATCTTGGCATGGAATGGGCTTTTGACTGCTACTTCTACAACAATGGCAACGGCTACTTCAAAGTCAACAACAACAATACCGACTTCAGCTATCCGAGCAACGCATGGTTTCCCATAAAAATCCACGTGAACCTCTACGACACACTGGCAACCCTCACCATTGACAACACAGAAATCATCACATGGACATTCAGCCAAAGCACTATCTCAACAGACGGTGTCAACCAGCTTGGGGCCATCAATTTTTACTCAAGCGCACCGAACAACGCCAGCGGCACCTACTATGTGGACGATTTTGTGTACAGCCAGATTGGGAACTTTACCTATGCGCCAGAGGGGGACATTCATCTGAACGTGGAACCTAACGACACACGCACCTACACCCTCAACATGAGCAACTCCGGCAACGCACCCATCAACTATCGCATCGTACCCGTCTATGACGTGACCGCAGGTCCTGACCAAGAGGAGATTACTCTCAGCTATGCCACTGAGACGTCCGTCGGAACCTCCGTCAGCAGTCCTTCCTTTGCTGCCGCCATCGGCTTTCCTGCCTCTGAAATCGCCAGCCGGAATCTCATCGGAAAATCGCTGAACCGAATAGAAGCCGATTTGTTCAATACATCCAATGCACTCGATGCCAAAATCCAGATTTACGACATGAACGGCACGGTGGTGATGGGTCCGGACGAAATGGTTTTCAGAGTGCCTGGTCCAGGCGAAGTGGTGTATGAGCAGTCCTTTACACCGACCGATGGGCTGAATAGCATCACACTCACCACGCCGTACCTGCTTGACGGACGCGACCTCTGGATTGGCATCTGTTTCGAATCAACGGGTTCGCCTGGTGAGTATGCCAATGTCGGCTGCTGCAGTGCCTACTCTCCTAACGTGTACGGAAATTGGTACAAATCATCCTCCGCATGGACGCAGCTCTCTACCAATCATTTGGGAAATGGCAGTTGGATCATTACCGGCTATGTGGACGGTACCGCCATCACCCCGTGGATAAGTGTGGCTCCCTCTACACAAGGCACCATCGCCGCCAACGGTTCTGCACAGGCCGACATCACATTCCATGCGGGTGACGACGGCACCACCCGTACCGGCAAACTATACCTCTACTCCGACGACCTCAGCAATGCGGTGAACATCCTCAATGTCACAATTATGGCTTTTGAGGGCGCCGACATCGAAGAAAACAGTGCCATCCGCATCAGCATTTTCCCGAACCCCGCCACCGACGTGTTGAACATCGCCTCCGAAAGCATCAACCGCGTGGAAGTTTTCAACATGGCCGGCCAGCGCGTGTGGGACGGACAATACAGCGAGAACGAGATCACCATTGCCACCCACAACTGGGCACCAGGCACCTATATGGTGAAAGTGACGGCCAACGGCACTGCCAAGGTCGAGAAAATCATCGTACGGTAAACGTTTTCACCCTTGTAGGGATGTCATATTATGGCATCCCTACAATAAAATCATAATCCCCCACATCATTGTGCGGGGGATTTTTTGTATTTTTGCAACCTCATTTTTGAATTTAAAAGATAATGAAAATCGAAGAAATTACTTCCCTGATTTCAGGCGCGGTCGTGGAAGGTTCAGACACTCCCCAGATGGAGGTCGATTGCGCCTTCGCTTCAGACTTGATGAGTGACGTGCTGACACTGCGTACAGACAAAAATGTGATGCTGATCACAGGATTATGTAACACGCAAACTATCCGTACTTGTGAAATGTCTGATATTAAAGTGATTATGTTTGCCAGAGGGAAGAAAGTCACCGAGGAGATGAAAGAATTGGCGGAAGATGACGAAATGTTGCTCATCGAGACCCCGCTTTCGCTCTACAAGGTTGCAGGCATTCTGTACGGTGCAGGCCTCCCCGGCGTCTATTAAAAGTTTTTTCTATGCATTTTGAATATAATGTAGAAGGGGGCGACTTCACCAACGCCGGCACGACCTCCAGCGTCGTGAAAAAAATGATGAAACAGCTGGGTGTGGACATGGGCATCGTGAAACGCACCGTCGTCGCGCTGTACGAAGCCGAGGTCAATATCGTGGCCCACGCATACCGCGGTGTGATTTACGTCGATTTGGAAGAAGACCACGTCTGCATCAAGCTTGTGGACGAAGGCCCCGGCATCCCCGACATCGCCAAGGCCATGCAGAAGGGATACTCCACCGCCTCCCCGCAAGTCCGTGAGATGGGCTTCGGCGCGGGTATGGGACTTCCCAACATGCAAAGCAACGCCGACAAACTGAACGTCACCTCCGAGGTGGGCAAAGGCACCACCGTGGAAATCATCAACTATTTTTAATTTATGGAATACATCCACCACGCCCTGAAGTTCAAATACGACCTCTGCATCGGCTGCTCCCACTGCACCAGCGTGTGCCCCGTATGCGCCATCCACGTGGAGGACGGACATCCCATCCTCGACCCCAACCGGTGCATCGACTGCGGCATGTGCTACCAGACCTGCCCGATGAACGCCATCTATATCGAACAGGATGACTTTGAAACCATTTACAATTTCAAGTGTCCCGTCATCCTGATTCCCTCCATTTTCAGCGCACAATTTCCGGAAAAGGTAAGCCAGCGTGCCATCCTTTCCGCTATCTATCATCTTGGCTTCAAGTATGTTTATGAGGTTGAAAAGAGTGTGGATGTACTGAAAGAGGTCATCAACGAGCGCATTCAAGAGCCTCACGACGGCCCTATCATCTCCACATTCTGTCCCGCCATCGTGCGCCTCATCCAGGTGAAATTTCCGTCGCTGGTCTCCAATCTGTTGCTCACCAAGCCGCCGTTGGACATGACGGCTACCTACATCCGCAAGGTGCTGGTGGAACGCGGCAACGCGCCCGAAGATATCGGCATCTTCTATGTGGCCCCCTGCGCCGCCAAGATCGCCGCCGTGAAAAGTCCCGTCGGTGAGGATAAATCCATTGTGGATGGTGTTATCAACATGAACTACCTCTACAACAAGGTGTTCCGTGTTATCAAACAGGGTCTTTACACTTTACGTGAAGATGAGTTCGACTTCCATCCCATCTCAAAAAACAGCCTCTACTGGTCGCTGACGGGCGGCGAAATCCGCGACGTGCCCGTTGGACGCAACCTCGCCATCGATGAGGTGCACAACGTTTCCGACTTCCTGGAGAAGCTGGAAAACGAGGACATCGACGACATCGACTTCCTCGAACTCCGCGCCTGCGACGAGAGCTGCGCCGGAGGCATCCTCTGTGCCGGCAACCGTTTCCTTATCGCCGAACGCGAAAAGAAACGTGCCGAACAGCACACCAACGACATCACCCCTGAGGAGAACAACCTTCTGAATTTCAAAGAGTATCTCCGTGAAAATATGACCGTCGGCGAGGTGCAGCCCCGCTCGATGGACAAATTGGACGACAATGTCGCCATTGCCATGCGCAAGATGAAGAAGGTGTTTGAAATCACCAACGACCTGCCGAAGGTGGATTGCCGTATCTGCGGCTACCAGACCTGCAAGGCATTGGCCGAAGCCGTGGTGAACGACAAAGCCGACCTCCGCCAGTGCGTCTTCGTGCAGCGCATCCTCGAACAGACCGACAAACTCACCCCGCAGGAAGCCCTCAAAATCACCAAGCAAGTGTGGGGCGAGACCAAACTTGACAAGAACTCCATCAAGACCCTGGATCTTTCATGAACCCTAAAGAAATTAGGATAGAGGATTTTAACTACGAGTTGCCCAACGAACGGATTGCTTTTTTCCCGAAAGATGTCCGTGACTCCTCTAAACTTTTGGTTTATAAAAAAAAGGAAGGGAGTATTACCGACAGCACCTTTGACCATTTGCCCGACTTTTTAGATTCGGACATGATGTTGGTTTTCAACGACTCCCGTGTGATTCATGCACGTTTGCTGGTGCAGAACCCGACGGGGGCCTCCATCGAGATTTTCTGTCTGGAACCCCTCTCCCCTACTACCGAGCTGACGCAGGCGCTGGCGCAGACCGGCACCGTGGTGTGGAAGTGCTTCATCGGGAACGCCAAGCGGTTCAAGCATCCGATTGCCTTCTCCGTTCCTGTCGGAGAGACGGAAGTGACGATTACCGCCGAAAAGGGAGAGCAAGTGGAAAACGCCTTTCTGGTACAATTCTCATGGAATGAGCCGGTGACGTTTGCCGAGTGGGTGGAGGCGTACGGCAAGATGCCGCTGCCGCCCTACATCAAACGCACGGCCGAAAAGACGGACGAGGTGCGCTATCAGACCGTCTATGCCCATTACGACGGCTCGGTGGCGGCACCCACGGCAGGCCTTCATTTCTCCAAACCGTTGATGCAACGCCTGAAGGAGCAAGGTGTTCCGTGCGAGTACGTCACGTTGCACGTGGGCGCGGGCACGTTCAAGCCTGTGACGGCCGACTGCGTGGGGGAACATTTTATGCACGACGAACAAATCGTCATCCATAAAAATCTTATTTACAATCTTTTAAAAAACATTGATAAAAAGATAATCGCTGTCGGCACCACAGTGACGCGCAGTTTGGAATCCATTTTCATCATCGGCGCCAAGTTGAAATTGGGCTTGGAAAATCCGTTCCACGTGCAGCAGTGGGAATATTACGAAAACGATGGCATCTCTGGAATGTCCGTTGAGGACTCGTTGCAGGCTATTTACAACTACTTGGATAAAAATGGTTTGGAGTATATCACAGGTTCCACGCAGCTGATGATTGCCCCGTCGTACCGGTTCAAGATGATGAAGGGGATTGTCACCAATTTCCACCAGCCGAAAAGCACGTTGCTGCTGCTCATCTCTGCGTATTTGGGTGATGAATGGCGCAACCTGTACCGCCACGCATTGGAATCCAATTACCGGTTCCTCAGTTACGGTGACGCTAATTTGTATCTGCCGTAATTGTAGAGACGCAAAATTTTGCGTCTCTACACGGCGTTAACCTATATCTGCCGTAATTAAAAGGCATACCCGCCATTCCCTGTTTTCATTATCCCTCATCTGATCAAAAAAAAAGAGACGCGATGAATCGCGCCTCTACAATTTGGTTGGTGTTTCCGTCTGAAGATTATCCGATGTTGATGGTGCGGGAGAGTTTCTTCACCTCTTTCTGCATCCTCGGCAGGGTGACGGTCAGGATACCGTTCTCCACCTTGGCGGCGATGTTCTCCTTGTCCACATCCTCGGGCAGCGTGTAAGCCTGCTCATAGTTGGTGTAGGAGAATTCACGGCGCAGGTAGTGGTGTTCCTTTTCTTCTTCCTTGTGTTCCACCTTGTTCTCGATGGCGACACTCAGGTTGCCTTCATCATTGATGGCAACGCGGCAGAACTCCTTCTTGATACCCGGAGCGGCCACCTCCATCGTGTAGGCCTTTTCGTCCACCCTCACATTGACTGCCGGTGCGGGTGTAT
>JAEEQA010000128.1 GCA_016285085.1 Bacteroidales bacterium | reverse complement strand
GTCGCTGGCGGTTTGCTCAAAGCGGTTGATTTTGTAGTTCAGGTCGTTGGTGGTGGCGTTCTCGTTTTTTATCTGTAAAAAACCGCCGTATTCCATCGGGTTGAGGAGTTGGAAGAGTTGCGGGTCCATATCGACCGTGAAGTGGTAGGTTCGTTCCGGCGCCACGTAAAACTCCGCTTTGGAGGTGCGTATGGCGAGTTGCACCAATTGGATCTGGCGGGTGGGGAATGTGAGCTTGAAGCTGCCGTCTTTGCCGATTTTGTCGGTCGCCACCACCTCCTGCCGGTAGGAGAGGAGGTCGGTGTAGGCGATGAGCCGCACCTCCATACCTGCCGCGAACTCCGCTTTCCCCTCAATCACCACAGGCTGCACTTTCTGGGCAATTGCTGTTGGTGCCAGCAAAAACAATGCTAGCAAAAACATTAAACCGTGGATGATTTTCTTTTGTGTCATATTTTCTACTACCCCGCCCTTCGGGCACCCCTTCTACATAGAAGGGGAATTTTACCTTCTACTTTTTACCTTTTACCTTCTAACTTTTAACTTTTAACTTACAGTTTCCCCTTCAACGCCAATAACTCGTATTTTGCCTTTAACAGCTGGATATTATGCACCTCTTTTCCCATAATAGCTTGTAATTCATCGTTTTGCTGTTTGATAAAGTCAATGACGGTGATGGTGCCGTTGAGGAGCTGTGTGTTGGCTGTTTCTTTGATTTCTTGATATTTCTGAATGATTTGTTCATCAAGCACAAGCAGGCGCTCGATTCGTTTTACCTCGTTCAGTTTCTCCTGGATGGCGATTTGGTTGGCCTTCGTGAAGTCGGCTTGCTGGCTCTCCAGGATGGAGGTCTGCAGGTCGATGATGTCGCTGACACCTTTTGTTTTGGCCCAGTCGATGAGAGGGACAACGAACTTGATTCCGACAGCGTAGAACCAGTCGGCTTTGGTCGCCAACAGGTTGTAGGTGGGCCGACCGTAGCCGCCGACAGCCAAAAGAGTCAGTTTGGGCAAGCTTTTGGAAATGTGCATCTTGCGCTGGTATGCCAGGTTCGCTTTCTCGTTTTCAAAGATGGAAAATTCGTATCGTGAGGACTGTGTGTTGTCTTCCACTTCGGGAATGTCGGGGATGATGAGCGTGACCGAGGTGAGGTCTTTGCCGGTGAGGATGGAAAGGGAGGCAAGCAGTGACTCTCGGGTGGCTTGGAGTTCGTCTTTCTGCTGTTGGATTTTAAGCCCTTCCAAATCCAACTGCGCGATGGAGTTGGCATAGACGACGCCCGCTTTCAGCAAGGCCTTCAGCTGTTCGGACTGCTCCTGAAAGGTGTTTTCGACATTGGAAAGAATCTTGATTTGCTTGTCGATAATCAACAGGTTGAGGTAGATGTTGATGACATTCTCTTTGATTTTGCTGATGGAGATGTCCAACTTGTTGATTTCGTTCTTGTTGAGCAGACGTTCCCGTTTCCGCCCATAGGTGGCTTGGAGGCCGTCGAACAACACCTGCTGGAGGTTCAGACTTACGTTGTAGAGGTCGTGCCTCTGGGCGGGAATGCCGTAGTCATCGGCGATGGCCGTGGGCAGTTCGGTCATCGCCGACAGATACCCGATAGCCCCATCGATTTGCAGGGTGGGGTAGTAGTGCGACGACACATCGTTCAGTTTCACTTTCAGCAGCTGCTCGTTGAGCTCCTTCTGGACGTTGGCGGACGACTGCGCAACGGCTAACCGCTGGCACTCGTCAATGGTGATGGACTCCTGTGCCTGTAGGGCGAGGAAGGGTGCTGCAATCAGAATCACAAGAAGAACTTTTCGGAGCGTTGTTGTCATTTTGGTGATTGTGTTTTATATAAAGTGACCCCGTGGTGCAATCCGCAGGGTCACTTGTTTCAAGAGAATATTCTTTACCGTTTGACCACTTTTCCGGTGGTGATGAGTTCGTTGCCGTTGTAAATCTGGACGAAGTAGATGCCGTTGGGCAGTTCGTTCAGATGAAGGATTGTCACACTTCCTTTAACGTCCGTGGTGGAGATTAATTGTCCGACGGTGTTGAAAAGGCGGATACTCGTGGCTCGCACGCCGCTGCCGAGTTCCACGTTCACGTCCGAGGTTGTCGGGTTCGGGAAGAAGGTGACGGTGGAAAGGCCGTTTTCACTGATGCCGTCCTCCACGGGCGCAACGATGACGATGTCGAAGCTGAGGTTGTCGCTGCTGGTGCCGTCGGTGATGTTGTGCGTGAAGGAGATCGTGGTGTTGTTGGTCGCATTGGCGTCAATGGCGACGTTGTACTGGGAGGTGAGACTGGCGTTCGGGGCCGCGCCGGCAAAGTTGACCACAGGTGTTTCAATGGTGGCGTAGGCGGAGGTGGTCATCAGTGTGGAGACGATGTTCTCGGCGTTGCCGTCGCCGTCGTTGCGGCTGTAAACCGTCACCTTGATGGTTTCACCCGGGTTGATGTCGTTGTCGTTGTTGCCGCTGGTGATGCTGACTGTGTAGCTGGCATCGACGAGGTCGGGTGTGCCGATGTAGGCCGTCACGGTGATGCTGAAGGACATCGAGCAGGTGTCTTCGTCGCTGTACATGGTGTGGGTAAAGTTGATGACCGTGCCGTCCGGTGTTTCTTCGGATACGGTGACGTCGAATTGAGAGTTCACGGAGGCGCTCGATGCGATGGCTCCGATAGTCTGCGTTCCGTTGTTGACGGTGGCATACGGGGAGTCGGCGGTCAGTTCGGAAACTGCGTTGCTGGCACCGGCGCGGCCGTCGTTGCGGGTATTGACGTTGATGCGGACGATCTCGCCGGGATTGACGATGTTGTCATTGTTGCCGGAAATGATGGTCTCGGTGTGGCTGACATCGTTCAGGTTGGCCATGGCCACTTCCACCACGTGGAGGGTGAAGGAAAGGGTGGTGCTGCCGTGGATGGCGTCCGAAGCCGTGTGCGTGAAGACAAGGTCGGAGTTGTCGGGCGTGTTGGCGGCAATGTTCACCGTGTAGGTGGTGGTTGTGGTGCCG
>JAEEQA010000057.1 GCA_016285085.1 Bacteroidales bacterium | reverse complement strand
GAACTCGCCTTCGCTGTCCATGCCCATCACGACACCGCGACGGCCCTGGAGGTCGGTCATCACATCACCCATTCTGTCGGAGGGAACGAAAACTTCCACATCGTAGATGGGTTCGAGGATCTTCGGGTTGGCTTTCTTGAACGCATCCTTGAAGGCGTTACGGCCGGCCAATTTAAATGCCAATTCGTTGGAGTCAACGGGGTGCATTTTACCGTCGTAGATGTTGACCACGATGTCACGGGCGTAGGAACCGGTCAGCGGGCCTTCTTCCATCTTCTCCATGATACCCTTGAGGATGGCGGGCATGAAGCGCGCGTCGATGGCACCACCCACGATACAGTTGTTGTAGATGAGCTTGCCGCCCCACGGGAGGGGATATTCCTGGGTGTCACGGATGGGATACTTGGTCTGGTTCGGCATACCATCGTAGTAGGGTTCGATGAGCATGTGGACTTCACCGAACTGGCCGGAACCGCCGGACTGTTTCTTGTGACGGTACATGGCTTCAGCCGACTTGGTGATGGTTTCACGATACGGGATCTTGGGAGCGTAGTACTCGATTTCAATCTTGTTCAGCTTCTCGATCATCCACTTGATGATGTTGAGGTGCTGCTCGCCCTGACCGGAGATGATGGTCTGCTTGAGTTCCTTCGACTGTTCCATGAGGAAGGTGAGGTCGGTGCGGCGGAGCGTGTTCAGGACGGCACCGAGTTTTTCTTCGTCGGAGCTGTTCTTGGCGCGGACGGCGGTACGGAACTTCGGATCCGGATAGGCGGTCTTTTCAACCTGGAGGTCGCCGCTCTTGACGAGGGTCTGGGCGGCACCCGTGCCTTTCAGCTTGATGGTGGCGATGATGTCACCGGCGCAGGCCTTCTCCACGTTTTCGCGCTTCTGGCCGGCGAAGCAAATCAGCTGGGAGACGCGCTCCTTGGTGTTGGTGTTGGTGTTGAGAAGGTCCATGGCCTCGGTGATTTCACCGGAATAGATCTTCATATAGGCCACGTCGCCGAGGTGCTGCTCGACGGCGGTCTTCCAGACGTAAGCAACGGTGTTGCCTGTGGAGTCGCACTTGATTTCCTCGCCGTTGGTGGCTTTTACGGGAGCCACTTCAGCGGGAGTGGGGCAGTTGCCCTTGATGATCTGCATGAGGCGGTCGACGCCCTGGTCGGTCTTGGCGGCGATGCACACAACCGGGAAGGTGCCGCGGTTGATGACACCGAGCTTGAGGCCGCGCATCATCTCCTCTTCGGAGAGGGTGCCTTCCTCGAAATATTTGTCCATCAAGGTCTCGTCATTTTCAGCGGCTGCCTCGATGAGGGCGGCGTGCATCTCTTCGGCCTTGTCGGCTTCGGAGGCGGGGATATCTTCCACAATCATCTTTCCGCCACCGACGGGGAATTTGAGGAGTTTCTTCTGGAGGAGGTCAATGACGGAGTCGAAGCCGACGCCGGCGTTGACGGGGTACTGCAACGGGAGGACGCTGCCGCCGAAGTTGTGCTTCAGTTCGCGGAGAGTCTCGTCGAAGTTGGCTTTCTCGTGGTCGAGCTGGTTGACGGCGAAGACGACGGGGGTGTGCATCTTCTTGGTCCAGCGCCACTGGGTTTCAGCGCCGACATCCACACCGTTCTGGGCGTTGATGACCATGACGGCGGTTTCTGCCACTCTCAGGGCACCGATCACCTCGCCAACGAAATCGTCGAAGCCGGGGCAGTCGATCATGTTGAACTTGGTGTTTTCGAACTCGCTGTAGATGACGGAGGACTGGATGGACTGTTGTCTTTCCAGCTCCACTTCACGATAGTCGGAGAGGGTGTTTTTGTCTTCCACGGTGCCGCGTCTGCTGATCACGCCGCCATGGAATGCCATCGTCTCGGCCAAGGTGGTTTTACCGGTGCGGTTACCGCCGATGAGGGCAATGTTTCTGATGTCTTGCGTCTGATAAACTTTCATTGTTTGTTTAATTATTTGATTATTACTATTTTACTTTATTACAAAAAAGCGGGCAAAATTACAACATTTTTTTCAAATATGAACATATAAAAGTGAATTTTTTAGAATACGGATTTCAATAATTGCGGGGGTATGGGGATGCGGTTATGTGGGGATTGAACGCTGCATTATTTTGCGGAAAAAGATTATTTCCTTGGATTTTTTCAAAAATAGGAAAATTATTTCTTTGGATTTTTTCAAAAATAGGAAAATTATTTCTTTGGATTTTTTTGATTTTTGAAAAATTATTTCTTTGGAAAATTTCTTTTTTTGTATTTTTGTCGCCGTAAAAAAAAGATGCAATGTATTATAAAAGAATCATTGACAGTTATTTAATCGAATGGGCATCCCGTCCATCGCGCAAACCCATCCTGCTGCGGGGTGCCCGTCAAGTGGGGAAGTCCACCGCCGTACGACATTTGGGCGAACAGTTCAAATACTATGTGGAAATCAATCTCGAAAAACAACCAGCCTATAAAACACTGTTTAGTAATAATTTGGATGTAACACAAATTGTGCCTCAGATGGCTGCCATGTGCGGTATTCCCATCATCCCAAATGAGACACTGCTGTTCATTGATGAGATACAAGATTGTAAGGAAGCCATCATGGCATTGCGATTCTTCAAAGAGGATCTGCCCGATCTGCATGTCATAGCCGCTGGCTCACTTCTGGAGTTTGTACTGGACGACATTCCCACTTTTGGTGTAGGACGCATCCACTCCATGTTCATGTTCCCCATGACTTTCGACGAATTCCTTCTGGCCAATGGCGAGAACTTGCTCTTGGATGCACGGAATCAGGCATCATCCACCTCACCGCTGGCTGTTCCGCTTCACGAGAAACTGATAGGGCTGATGCGCAGGTTCTTGCTGGTGGGCGGAATGCCCGAGGCGGTGGCCAAATGGGTGGAGACACACGATTATCTCCAATGTCAAGAGGTACAAGACGATATTCTGACAGGCTACGAAGCCGACTTCCCCAAATACAAGAAAAAGGTGGACCCACAACTGTTGAGTTCCACCATGAAGAGCGCGGCCGCACAAGCAACAAAGAAGTTTGTGTACGCACGGGTCCCGGGTGAATACAAGACAGCGGAAGTAAAGAAAGCGCTTGAATTGCTGACAAAAGCCGGCATCCTGATTCCCGTCACGCACACCGATGCCAACGGGCTGCCATTGGGTGAGGAGAAAGACGAGAGTACCCGCAAGATACTTTTGCTGGACACGGGGTTGATGTTGCGGTTGCTCAATATGTCATCAGGCGACATCACGGCTATCACCACGCAGATATTGACGGCCTCCGCTGCCGATTTAGTGAACAAAGGTCCTATGGCTGAAATGCTGGCGGGATTGGAACTGTTGCATTATCTATCACCCAACCTTCACCATGAACTGTTTTACTGGGTACGACAGGCCAAGAACGCCACCGCCGAAGTGGACTATATTCTGCCTCACAATATGGGGGTGTTGCCTGTCGAGGTGAAAGCCGGTGTGCAGGGCGGCATGAAGAGCCTGTGGGACTTTATGCGCGAGAAGAAACTTTCGCAAGCCGTGCGCTGCTCATTAGAGAACTTCGGCCAGTTCGACTACGTTGACCCCAAAGCAGATAACGCCGTCCGCCATGTGACCATCGTTCCGCTGTATGCCATTTCACAGATGAAGGAATGATATTCATTGTTTCACCACCTTCCGGGTGACGCTCACGCCGCGGTTGAAATTGATACGCACGAGGTAGGTGCCCGCAGGATACGGGGTGAGGTCGATGATGGGCAGGGAGGTGCCGTTGTGCGATTCCGCCAAATCGGCGAGCTTGCGACCTTGCAGGTCGAACAGCTCGATGCTGCGGTAGTCGTACATATAGCCGCACACGACGGCCTCACCGTTAGTGGGGTTGGGATAGAGGTAGATGTCGCTTTCGCGATGGTTGTAGTAGGCCTCGATGCCCACGGTATCGTCCGGCACGAAGGGCTCCGCGAATCTCGGATCGTAGTACAGGGCGAAGACGGCGCTGGAGTGTTCTATTGAACAATTAACAGAAATGTTATTGTCAAAAGTCACTGGTGAAGTGGACAATAGCGAGGCTAGAATATATCCATCCTCGTTTATACAAAGCCCGTATGAATTAGTAATTTGAACAGCATCAGTACTATTGATCGTGTCTGCCTTAATAAATAGGCCATCCTTAGACCACATCACCAACCAATATTCTGTAAATGTGTTGCATTGAGAAATGGCAAAAACCCGATTATTTAATACAGCAAGATTTTTACAACAGGAACGAGTATTTAAGGCGGGAACTATTCCATGATTCACATATTCTCCTGTAAAGGCATCGTACACACAAAAAAAACACGTACCTGTCGAACTATTCAGAAACCTTTGTACGGGGTTATTTTCATTATCAAAAAAAACAATTGATCCGTCACCATATGCTGCCACCCCAAGTATATAAAGATAACCGTCATGGACTTGAGGACAGTGCCACCTGCCTCTGGGGATCCCATTCTCATTCCCTCTGACAAACAATTGATTATCCCACATAATATTTCCATTCGTATCAATTTTTATAACAAAGTTGCAATATTCAGCAGAATTAATATCATACATTGTAGTAAAATGAGTAATGCTGTCCCACCAAAAATGAACTGGGTACTCATGCGCTTCTCCCCCCTGTCCGTTGTAGCACTCTGCCAATTGAAAATGACCTGTCAAGTACATATTGTCTTCCTCATCGAAAGACACTCCTTCGAAAAAAGTATAAAAATAACGATTGACACTGTCCCCATTGTATGGGTATGAAGAGGCGATACCATCAGTATGGTCAACCAACAATTTGTAAGCTATCAATTCTCCTGTTGGGGAGAACTTATAAAGCAAGGCATTGTTGATGCATGCCGATGTGAGATCAGGATCAACATTGCCTGGCAGAAAGAGATTGTATGTCTTGTTTGTATCCCCATCCACTATTAAGGTCAAGGAATCACTTTCGATGCCTTTGTACTGGATTGGTGTATATACATATATATTTCCCTGATTATCAATGTGAAATGGCGATGGATAGGTTGCTGCATACACACATAGTGGTGTCACAAGCTGACCGGTTTCATTGTTAACAACATAACGTTCCCGCGAGTGCATTTCAACAAAATGGTCTTGCACCAACTCCCCATCTGTATCTAATGTGGCAAAGAAAGTCCATGTTCCGGTTTTATATGGCGGCCGACGGTCATTGACAGGAATCAAGTGGACATCATAACCCCGTATCAATGTGTCCAAATAGTAAAGCCACACATTATTCCAGTTATAATCAACATACTCCATTTCAACATCACCCGAAATATAGATTCTGCCATCGCGCACCTCCATCCATCTTGGTATGACTGACTGTGCACTGCTTTTCACCACTTTATGCCATAACATATTACCGAGAGTATCGAACTTGAATAGTACAATGGATTTGGTATAATGACTCAGCACTTGTGCATCGTTAGTGAAGTGCAAAGAAGTCCCATCAAAGGCAGCACTCCCACCCATTGTGCCATACACGTAGATGTTGCCCTCTTCATCGAAAGCGGTGTTGGTTATTTTGTTATAAAAATTTCCGTACGAAAGACCGTCACCTCCGCTCCAGTAGTGCGCCCATTTCCACTCGCCCTGGGCGGTGGCGGCGGAAACGAACAATACGATCAATGCAAGGAGGGAGATAAGGGGTCTTTTCATGGGTTGAAATGTTTAATTGTTTAACTGTTGAAATGTTTAATTGTTGGAGTGTTGAAGTGGCGTTGTGGGATATCTGCTGGGATAAAATCAGCCGCAAAAGTACAACTATTTGTCGGAAATTTATCCCTTCACACCAGAAATGTGAACCCTCGTGAAGGGAAAAAAGATGTCGACATAACACCCACTAATACGTCAGGCCGAAGAGCCATAGCGGGATTCGGTTGGCAAATCCCACCTCCGTTTCGTCAACGGCAAGAAAACTGTCCTCCACATCCTTGATCTGGTCAAATGACTTGTTCTTGCCACCGACTTCAAACAGGAATCGGTCATTGATGAGGAAATCGCCTTTGGACGGAAGTGCAACATTATTCATAACGGACATCTGGTTGTGGAAGAAGGTCTCTCGCATATTACCCGTGTTCACAACAGGACAAAGAGCATACATCAGATTGGGGTTGTTTAGAAAAATCTTATCGGGCTTGAAGAGGTATTTGTAACGTTTGGTCTTGGCAGTGAGCAGGGAGAGAATCTGTGCCTTGTCCAAGGCGTAAAGCATACGGAGGCCGAGTTCGTTGTTGGTGGAAAGCTGTTTCCACAATTCCGACATGTTGGGTTCAAAAGGCACACTCTCGCTGACAATCATCAGCAGTTTTTTCACCTTCTGCACCGTGTCGAAAGAGATGTTCTCCACCGATGGGAGGTCGTTTTCAATGACCACGGATATGATTTCACGAAGATGGGAGGAAAAATCCTCGCCGGCCTCGCGGAAAAACGGGTAATAACCGTATTTTAGGTAGTTTTCGAACAAAGGAGTAATCTTGGTTTTCTTGACAATTTCCATGGCAATGCCGACATGCCCTTGCAGAAGGGTTTCAATCGGGATGGTCGGAATGGAAATAACATTCTCAAAATCAAGAAATTCCCGAAATGAGAGACCCTGCAAAGTGTACGGAGTCTGCCGCCTCGACAAATCCACCTTTGCGTTATCCATCGCAAGCAGGGAACTGCTCGTATAAACGATGCTCATATCCGGATAGTTGTCATATATGTTTTTCAAGGTTTCTGACCAAAGTCTGTAGCGGTGAACCTCGTCCAGATAGAGGCGGCTAATCCCATGCTGGTTGGCCCAATCGACAAGATCCAACAGGGAATGTGTGGTGAACCACAGGTCATCAAGCGAGACATAAAGCGTGCGGTCGATGTCGGGATAATTTTCAAGGACGTGCTGGAGCAGCATGGTCGTTTTTCCAACACCTCTTGCGCCCTTGATACCAATCATCCGAGCCTCCCAGTTGATCTGGCTGTATAAATAGCGCTTGAATTTCAAACTGATTTTTGCTATTCTGCGATGGTAGTTGTCAAAAAGGGGTTGCAACTCTATGTTTTCCATACGATAATTTTTTTTGATGAAATGACGCTGCAAAAATACGATTTTTACAGTTCAAAATACAAAAAAAATTAGATTTTTACATTTTAAACTGCAAACTTGACAAATTCCGACAACGAAGTAATTGGCAATAATCCACATTCTGGGCGGTGGCGGCGAAAATGAACAATACGACCAATGCAAGAAAGGGGATAAGGGTTCTTTTCATGGTAAGGAAAGATATCAATCTTTCTTTCAAGTAGTTCCATAGAAAAAATTACATTTTTGGAATTTCTAGTCTCGGATGCAACGCATTGAATAGCCGTAGCCGCTATTTAAAGACTGGAGGGAGGGAACGTCGGAGTAATTGTATTGCAAACAGCGTCCGGTCGCATAGTTAGAGGTCCAGAAGCTGGTGCAAAAGCCATGAGGATCGGTACTGCTTGGCAACCATTGACCCGATGCCAATGCACTGAAACCCGTTGTATTGTTGTCGTATCGTGGGTTGCCCACCACACAGTAAGAAGTTGTACTTCTAATCCATCCTGTGTCAATGGCCAACGCCTTGGCAACGTTCGTGCTGTCGCCGTTGCAAACGTATTGGTCGTGACTGCCGAGAAAGTCGGTAAGCTGCGTCCACTCCGCATCGCTCGGCACATGCCACCCTGTGGGACAGATGCCCTGCACCCCGCTCGGGTTGGCGGAAGACGGGGCGGAATTGTGCATCACCGCCGGCCAATCATACAACAGACCATAGATGTCCACGCTGGACGCATCGTTGTACGGATAGTGGTAGAATGCCTCCGTGCTGTCGGCATACTTCGTGGTGCGCAGGTTCTCCTTCATCCAGCACTGGTAGCCAATCAGCACGGTGTTGTAGATGTTGCCATCGATGTCGGTGAGCGTGGCCGCACCCGGGCAGGGCTGTCCGTTTTGTCCAATGACAGCTCCTCCGGCATCAAAACACATCTCATCACCGTAGCCCACACCCATGCTGTTCATGGCAAATGCCCGTACATAATAGGTAGTTCCCGACAACAAACCTGTCAGCGTATCGGAAAAAGAGCCGTTGCCCTGTCCAATATGGAGGCAGTTATCCGACACAGTGGGCATGGGATTCGTACTATAGCAAATGCCCCTGTCAGAGATACTTCCTCCGCCATCGGAGACCACATCCCCGCCCACAATGGCAGTGGTGGCAGTGATGTCGCTGGGAGCGATGGTAGTAACGGTGGGAAAGTTTATGGTTGTTCCACCGCCTTCATTGCGAAGACAACGCACAGAGTAGCTAAGATACTTATTTTTGCTTTCGCGTTTCACTTTGGCACTAAGGTAACTCAAATTGCGTTCATACGCATTGTTGCTATTGCTCTCTGTTGCGCTCCAAAAGACGGCAACATAATCTATGCCAGAAAAGTAGGGTTCATAAGGGTCGGCGTAATTGCCATACATCCCCGCAGGCACCGCAGTGAAGCCCGTGGCATTGTTGGCACTCAGGTCGTTGCCGATGGCGCACTCGTAAACTTCGGTACTCCAGCCCGCAGTGTCGGCCAACGACTTGGCAATGTTGCTATTGCTCAAGCCGCACACATACTCGCTCCGGCTGCTCAAATAGTCGGTGAGCCAGGTCCACTCCGCATCGCTCGGCACATGCCACCCCGTGGGGCAGATGCCCTGCACCCCGCTCGGGTTGGCGGAAGACGAGGAAACATTGCGCATCACCGCCGGCCAGTTGTACAGCAAACCATAGGCGGGCTTGTTGTTATAATTTTCGCCGGGATTGTACCGATATGCCACCGTGGAGGAGGTGTCGCGTCCCTGCGGGATGGGGGTGTTGTCGGCATACCGCGTGGTGCGAAGGGTTTCCTTCATCCAGCACTGATTGCCAATCAGCACGGTGTTGTAGGTGTTGCCATCACGGTCGGTGACTGTGGCGGCACCCGGGCAGGGCCGGCCGTCCTGCACCGCATTGAACTGCAACGCAAACGTCTGCGAGGCGTTCTGCGCCTGCGAGATCTGGGCACTTGTGTACTCTGTCCCGTTTATCGTGGCGTACCCCACATATTTCATCTGGTCACCATAATTGAACGGGTTGTTGGTGTTGCCTCGGATGCCGGATTTTGGCTGTAGAGACGATGTGCACATCGTCTCTACGATTCCCACATATTCCACCCTGTTGTCGTTCCCACCGCCGTTGTTCACCATTTTGATGGACGACGTTTTCCCGTTTTGGCGGGCGGTCATCACGTAGGTGCCGGCGGTGGACAGGTGGATGCGGAATTGGTGTTGGGCGAACGGTAGAGACAACGCATGCGTTGTCTCTACAACCATACGTCCGTTCACGTCCATGATTTCCAATGTCGCCGAACCTGCATCCACCACCGTCAATAACACGTCGGTGGTGCCGTTGAACGGGTTGGGGTTGTTTTGCGACAGGCCGAAACCGCCGTTGTTGGCGTAATCGTCAATGCCCGTGCCGTTCTGCATCGTCAACGTGGTGTCGGGCCAATAGATGGTTTCCGTCCACCCCTTTGTCTGATTCGTGATGGTCACACGGTTCAACTGTACCCGATAGTTGTTGGCATCCTTTCCCGTGAAGGTGAGGGTGACGGACTGGGCGAACACGCTGATACAAAGCACCAACAGGGCAGAAAACGATACGATTTTTTTCATAAATATTGTTTTTGAAAAGGATGCAAAAATACAATAAAATCTGAAAAATGAAGACTCGTTGGCGGAATTAATTTGAGCAAAAATGTTGATAAATAAATGAATAAAAAGTTGTACAATTTATTGAAATTTAGTATTTTAGCGGTTGAAAAGACTGTCAAAATATTATTTTCAATCATGTACAACTTCGCTGCAAAATTCGCAAAAATTCTTGAGACCTGCAAAAAATTCTCAACCAATTTGGTCAATGATTTCGGAAACGTACCACGCAGGGGTGTGGTTCCGAAATTCTCGGACCTTGAGGTCATCGCCCTGGCCATGACAGCAGAATCAGAAAGCATAGACAGTGAGAATCGGCTCTTTGAATTGCTAAAATCCTGTAAATCAGATTTTCCGAATCTCATATCTCGGCAGCAATACAATGACAGAAGGAAAATCACAAGCGGCTTGTGCGAGCAAATCCGCAAGCGGATTGCGAACGAGATAGACGGAGGTGAGGATTATTTCTGTGTGGACTCCAAACCCATACCCGTATGCCGGACCTCACGGGGAAAAAGGTGCAAGATGGGGAAGGATGACTTCTCTCAACTAACTGACCAATATATGGTTATGAGAAATTATGCGAAACAAACTGATGGCCTGTTTGCCCGCATTGTCGGCAAAATCAGTGCGCAGACCATCGCTCAATACTTCAATTATATCAATAACAAACCGATTGGCAGAGTTAAATACGCACTGATTTAATTCCGCCAACGGGTATTTACTATGTTTTAGAATCTTGAATTCTGGATTTCAGACAACACGAGGATGAGGAAGATTCCAGACAGAGACGAGGGGGCAAAAATACGATATAAGTATTTGGGCCTACCGACCGTACCTTTTCCCGATCACATTCCAGTCCACAATCTGCCAGAGGGCGTTCAGATGGTCGGGACGGCGGTTCTGGTAATCAAGATAGTAGGCGTGTTCCCACACGTCGAAGGTGAGCAGCGGGGTGAGTCCTTTCTGCACGGGGTTGGCGGCGTTGGTCTCCTGCGTGATGACGAGCTTGCCGTCTTTGTCGGCGGAGAGCCACACCCAGCCCGATCCGAACAGGGTGGCGCCGGCTTGTACAAATTCCTTCTGGAAGGCCTCGAACGAGCCGAACTGCGCGGTGATGGCCTCGGCCAACTTCCCGGTAGGACGGTTGTCGGCGGCGGGCTTCCCGAACTGGAGGAAATAAAGGTTGTGGTTCAAAATCTGGCCGGCGTTGTTCAGCATGCCGCCGGCGGCTTTCAGAACGATGTCCGTCAGCTCCATCTCCTCAAAGGGTGTGCCGGCGATGGCGGCGTTCAGGTTGTTGACATAGCCTTGAAGATGTTTTCCATGGTGGAAACCGATGGTTTGTGCCGAAATGACCGGCTCCAAAGCGTTGGCCTCGTAAGGCAGGGTGATTAATTCAAATTTTGCCATAATGTGATGAATTTTATGAATAAAAAAGTTATTGCTCGGTTGAGGCCCACACCTCCACGTTCCGAATTCTGACGGGCTGCCTGCCCTGGTGCCAATAGTAGATGACGAGTTCGTCGGTGCGGATCCGGATTTCGGGGGTGAGGTACATTACTTCAATGGGATTCCACTGCCCCACAGCCAGACTGTCGCTCAGCGGGAACGTGCGGTATTTGTAGTTCTTCTCCCCGTGCTGGAAGGTGACGGTGAGATAGCCAGGATTTTCGGCCACCGGCGCGCACGGCATTATTTCGCACCGGATGCGCATCCATGCATGGTCTTTCCCTGTGATCTCCTTGTACGGGATGCGGACGGCGGGCGAGAACTCCACCGTGGAGTCCGTCTGGAAGCCCTCTTCCCCGAAAGTCTCTTTCGTGAGGAAACGCTCCACATAGCAGCGGTTGGTGTCCATCTCCTCAATGCCGGACGGGTCGCGCCATACCAGCAGCAAACTCGGATCGCACTTCGAAGCGTCCGTCTGGAAGAAGTTCGCAAAGTAGGCTCGGCGGGTCATGTCAGACGCACTGATGATTTTTTTCCGGAACTGCCACGTCTGGAAAAGATTGAGGCAAAGCAAAACAGCTGCAATGAGATAGACGGGTATCCTGACAAAATTGCGTTTCTCGCCAATGGCCTGAAGGAAGAAACCGAACGGGATGGCCAACAATGCGTACGACTGGACGTAAGCCCTGTTGCTGAACGAGCCCGCATACCACCAACAGGACCAGCATGATACAAGATAGACATTGAGGACAAGAAAGACAAACAGAGGCCAGAAGCAGTCGCGACGGCGGCGCCACAACGGGATGAAGCCGAGCAGGACAAAGAGCATCATCGGAGTATAGATGAACCATCCCTTGCGGAAGGAGAAGAGCGTCCCTGCAAGGTGCGGATAGAGGAAATCCAGTCCCTCGCCCGGGTTGTTGTAGCTGTCAATCAGGAAATGGCCCGAATAGATTTTCCAATAGATGAGCTGTACGGAACCAATGACCCCCATAATGACCGCGCTGACCAATAGTTGCGGGAACTTTTCCCGGCACAACTGCCATTTTTCCGAAAGTGAATCCCTGTCAAACACCTTCCAAAGCAACGGAATCAGCAGGCAGATGATGTCGGTGGGCCGGGTGATGCAGATGAGGCCGCCTGCGATGGCGATGGGCAGGATGTTCTTCCAAACGGGATTTTCATGCCATCGTATCGTAAAGAATATCAGTAAAGTATATAGAAAAAAAAGTTGCGAGTGAATGCCGGAAATGCCCACGATGGCGTTGGCAAAAAGGTTGGTCCCGAGAGTCAGGAGAAAGAGCGTGAGGGCTGTTGTTTTATCGGAGAAGAAATGGAGAAGGATGCGGCGGAGCAGGAACATCGCCACAAAGAAGTAGAAAAAGCAGCCACCGAACAGAGCGATTTGATACGGGAGGGAGAATCCGTCGGCCACGCCGCCCGTCAGCAGTGTGCAGCCATGCGCCAGAAAAAAGAACGGAGCAAACAGCACTGCCTGGCCCGACGTGTACCGTATCAGCCAGTCACCGGTCTCGGTCTGCCAGATCTGGTACAATGTCCCCGAACTCTCGTATGTGTCCACAATGGCCTGTATTTGCTCGATATTACTGAATCCCAAGTCTTTATAAATAAAAATCTGTGGAAGATACAGGTAGTAGCCGAATGTGTCGTAGGAGATGATGTTGGCGGGAAAACAGAAAAGAGCAGTGACAAAAACCGTAATCAGAACCGCTAAGAGGGTCCAGAAAGAAACGGGGTTTTCAGCAATTCGCTTGTATAACGGAATCATCGCTATCGGTTGGGTCTTACTTCGGGGTTGGGATCAGGCAAAGTGATGTATTTCCAAAAATCCTTGGGCTGCTGGACTTTCCAGAAAAAATGGAAGTAGGCCTTTTTGTTCATTCCTTCGTAGTGAATGACCTCATTATAATATTGCACCATGTGGAAAGCCGATTGCAGCCCCAACACAATCACAAGCGAGAACACGGTGACACGGAGCCAGCGTTTCCGTTCGGCAACCCATGTAAAGAAAAGGGCCATGGGGATGGCGAGCAGTGCAAAACTCTCGATGAAGGCGCGCAGGCCGAAACTGCCGCCGTACCACCAGCACCACCACGAGGAGACGATATAGACATTGAGTACCGAGAAGATGACAACAGGCCAGAAGTAGTCCCGTTGCCGTTTCCACAGCAGGATGTAACCAGGCAGTGCAGCCAGCAGCACGGGGGAATAGATGAACAAGCCCTTGCGGAACCCGAACAGAACCTGGAAGAATTTCGGGTCGGTCCAATAAAACCCCTCATCGTAGTACGAATAAAAAAGGAACTGTCCGGAGATGTGTTTCCAATACAGGAATTGCGGCACACAGACAAGGAAGGTCAAAGCTATGATGGAGAGTATTTTAGGCCACTGCCGGAGGTAAAGTCTGAAATGGGCAGGGAAATCTTCCCATTTTTTCACTCCATACAGGAGGAATACAATCACAACCAGGGAGTTAGTGGGGCGAATCAGGGCAATGCAGCCAAACACAAGTCCAATCAGGAGGGTGCGGATCCAGGTGGGTTTTTCGTACCAAAGTTCCGTGAGCAGGAGAAAGGAGGCAAACAGGAAGAAATTGTAACCGTGCGACATAGGAGCCTCGAAAGTGGCGTACCAGAACAAGTTGGTGGTCAGTCCGAGAACAGCGATGACCGCTGCCGTCACCTTGTCGGAGAAATGCCGCCGCAGGAACCTGCTCAGCACCAGCAGTCCGAGCCACGCAAAAACGGCGCCGCTCAGCAGCAGGGCGAAGGCGTAAGGTGCCGAAAAACCGTCGGCGGGATAGCCCAGCGGCTCGGCCAGCAAGTGCGCCACAGCAAAGAACGGGGCATAGAAATAGGCCACGCCCATTGTCGTTTTGATGATGAACATATCACCGCGGCACCAACGCGGCCAGTACTTCTGGTCAAACGGATCGATGTTGTCCTCCCACCCGTACATCTCAATGTTGTGGTCGATGAAATAGGCGGGCAAATAGGCGTAATAGTTCTTGATGTCCCAGCAGATGACCCGTTTAGGCTGGTTAAACCTATTGGGAATGGAGATGGTACACAGATAGGCCGCCGCCACGATGATCAGGACGATTCTGCACCAGAGCGATGAACGTTGCTGTATTCCTTTTCCTTCTTGCAACATAAATTATTTCAAATACTTGCGGGAGAACAAGTTGTATTTCAAAATGCAATAGATGGCACGGAAGCCATCCTTCCACCCAATATGCTTTCCTTCAGCGTAACTTCTTCCATAATAAGAGATTCCGACTTCGTAGATGCGGATGCCCTTTGCTTTGGCATAACGTGCGAGTTTGGCCGTCACTTCCGGCTCGAAGCCGAAACGGTTCTCTTGGAAATAGAGGCTCTTGATGATGTCGGCGCGGAACAACTTGTAGCAGGTTTCCATATCGGTAAGGTTGAGGTTGGAGAAGACGTTGGAACACCACGTCAGGAACTTGTTGCCCCGTGTATGCCAAAAGAAGGAGATGCGGTGCGGTTTTCCCCCACGGTAGCGGGAGCCGTAAACCACATCGGCAAAGCCGTTTACAATGGGTTTCAACAGCAGGTTGTACTCCTGCGGATCGTACTCAAGGTCGGCATCCTGCACAATCACGTAGTCACCGGTCGCCTCCGCAAAACCGCGATGCAGTGCCGCTCCCTTCCCCATGTTGACCGGCTGCTCAAAATATTGGATGTTCACGTCCGGGTGCGCCTCACGGTAGCGCTCAATAGCCCCCTTCGAATCATCCTTGGAGCAGTCGTTGACCAAGATCAATTCTTTTTGGAAGTCTCCAATTAAATTGACTTCCAGAATTTTATCTAAAATAATGTGAATGGTTTTCTCCTCGTTGTAAACAGGAATGATGATGGATAATTTCATAGTACAAATGTTGGTTTCTTGTTAAAGAAAAAGCGTGCAAAAGTACGGAAAATTTCCGTTTTTTCCTGTATTTTTGCCGCTGTAAATTTTTATGAATCTTTAAACAGTAAATGTATGACTGCTAACGAATTAATGTACAAAATCGCCGACATTAAGTTGGCGGACTGGGGACGCAAGGAAATTGAGGTTTCCGAAAAGGAAATGCCCGGACTGATGTCCCTCCGTGAAAAATACGGGGAGTCCAAACCGTTGAAAGGCGCCCGCATCATGGGTTCCCTCCACATGACCATCCAGACGGCCTGTCTGATTGAGACGCTGGTGGCTCTCGGTGCCGATGTGCGCTGGTGCAGCTGCAACATCTTCTCAACGCAGGACCACGCCGCCGCCGCCATCGCTGCCGCCGGCGTTCCCGTTTTTGCTTGGAAGGGCGAATCGTTAGAGGATTACTGGTGGTGTACCGCCCAAGCCCTCGCCTTCCCCGGCGGAAAAGGTCCCAACCTCATTGTGGATGACGGCGGTGATGCCACCTTGCTGATACACAAGGGCTATGCCGCTGAGAACGACGCCTCCGTACTCGATAAGGAACCCTCCAACCACGAAGAAGCTGTCATCTTGGCCACGTTGAAAAAGATTTTGGCGGAAGATCCCACCCGCTGGCACCGCACCGTCAGCGAACTGCGCGGCGTTTCCGAAGAGACGACCACCGGCGTGCACCGCCTCTACCAGATGATGGAGAGCGGCGAGCTGCTGTTCCCCGCCATCAACGTCAACGACTCCGTCACCAAGTCGAAGTTCGACAACTTGTACGGCTGCCGCGAGTCCTTGGCCGACGGCATCAAGCGCGCCACCGACGTGATGATTGCCGGCAAAGTGGTGGTCGTGTGCGGCTACGGCGACGTGGGCAAAGGCTGTGCCCATTCCATGCGTTCGTACGGAGCCCGCGTCATCGTCACCGAAATCGACCCCATCTGCGCCCTGCAGGCCGCTATGGAAGGCTTCGAGGTGAAGACCGTGGAGGACGCCCTCGACGAAGGCAACATCTACGTCACCTGCACCGGCAACTGCGACATCATCACGGCAGAGCATCTTACCAAGATGAAAGACCAGGCCATCGTATGCAACATCGGCCACTTCGACAACGAAATGCAAGTGGCGGAGTTTGAGAAGACTCCCGGCATCCGGAAACGCAACATCAAGCCGCAGGGGGATGAG
>JAEEQA010000056.1 GCA_016285085.1 Bacteroidales bacterium | reverse complement strand
AAGGTAGTAGCCGGCCAGGACGGTGTCGTCGTGGTGCAGCTCGTCGATGGCCTGCAGGTAGAAGATGGTGTCCACGCGGTGCCGCTGAATCTCCAGTGTGTCTTTGAGTTGCAAAAGCTGTTTTTGGGCGCGACGGAAGCGGTGTTTGGTTTCGTAAAAGTCGATTTGGTCGCAGTAGTGGAGGTTGGGCATATATTCGGCTTCATACTGTGAAAGTTGCTCCAGCAGGTCGATGACAAAAAGGTAGTGCAGGGAGATCAGTTCCGGGTCGGTGGTGGTGATGTTGTCGGCCTTTTTTTGGATGGCCGGCAAAATGGAAGCGGCCTTCTCGCAGTTGATGCTGACTTGAGCGTCGGCGTTAAGGAGCGGGAAGGCTGCAAGGAACAGGATGGATATTTTGTAAAAGACTTTTTTACAAAACATTATTTCAATAAGGACTCTTCAATAACTTGTTTCAGTTCGTCTTTGCTCAATGCGCCGACGGTGGCGGTCGGCTTTGTGTTAGGTTTCATGTAAAGGAGTGTGGGGATGCTCCTGATTTCAAAGGCTTGCGACACCTCGGGGCACTTGTCGATGTTCACCTTGTAGATGATGATCTGGCCGGCGTACTCCTTGGCCAGCTCCACGAGGTAAGGGGCGATGCTGCGGCACGGTCCGCACCAGTCGGCATAGAAGTCAACAACGGCGGGCAAAGTCCCCTTGTATTGGAAGCCTTTGGGGTTGTTGAGTTCACAGACTTTCTCCTCGAACTGCTTGGTGTTCAGTACCTGTACGGTGGAGATGACCTTTTGCTCTGTCTCTTCCACAGCGGTTACGCTCGGGGCGCTTCCGTTGCTGTTGAGAAGAGTAGCGGGGACTTCGGTGGTCTCGGCTACACCCGCCTCTTCGTCGGAAGTGTCGGCGGGACGGTTGCAGGCAGTGATTCCGAAAAGAATCCCGAATAGCAAGGGTATGATCAGCTTTTTCATTGGATTCGGTTTAGCAGGTTACTTTTTTGCGGCGCGGGCACGGATCATGGCACCTGTTTTGGCTTTGCCCACACGCACGAAGTCGAGGATCGGGCGGTTGGAGGGGCAGGTGAACTGGCAGCTTCCGCACTCGATGCAGTTCATGATGCCGTACTTCTCGCAGTCTTCAAGACGATTGAGTTCGGAGAAGGCTTGGAGACGGTAGGGTTCGAGGCCCATCGGGCAGGCTTCGACGCACTTGCCGCAACGGAGGCAGTTGGAAACCTCGCCGCGGGCGGCCTCTTTTTCGCTCAGGAACAATAGGCTTGACATGCCTTTGCCGGCGTAGGCATCCAAGTTGGCGACAGCTTTGCCCATCATCGGACCGCCGGCAATGATCTTGCCGGTGTCTTCCGGAATGCCGACCGCGTCCATGATGGCCTTGATAGGAGTGCCGAGGCGGATGCGGAAGTTCTTGCATCGTTCGGCAGGCACAGATTTCCCGGATACAGTGGTGTAGGCCTGTACGATGGGCTTGTTCTTCTGCACAGCTTGATATAGGACGTACATGGTGGTGATATTGTTGACGATACAGCCAACGGAAATCGGGAGTGCGCCGTTGGGAACGCTGCGCCCCGTGATGGCCTTGATCAACTGTTTCTCAGCCCCCTGCGGGTATTTGATGCGCAACGGCTGGACTTCAATTTTGGGATGCCCTTTGACCGCTTCCACCAGTTTGGCGATGGCACGCGGTTTGTTGTCCTCGATGCCGATGATGGCTTTGTCGGCGCCGGAGGCGATGAGGGCGATTTCAATGCCAATGATGCATTGTTCGGTGCGTTCAAGCACTACACGGTTGTCGGTGGAGATGTATGGCTCGCACTCGGCAGCGTTGATGATGAGGAACTCGCACTTCTGCTCGGGTTTGAGCATGTATTTGATATGGGTGGGGAAGCAGGCGCCGCCGAGGCCGACGATGCCGCGGTCCTTCATGCGCGCGATGATTTCGTCCTTCCCGAGTTTGATCTCGCGGATGATTTCATCGCTGGTGTCGATGTCCTCCATCCAGTCGTCGCCTTCGCGGTCGATGACGACGGCGGGCTTCTTGTAGCCGCTGATGTCGGCGATCATGTCCACACGGTTGACAGTTCCTGAGATGGGTGCGTGGATATTGGCGCTCACGAAACCGTTGGCCTCACCGATAAGCTGGCCCACTTTTACCTTGTCACCCTTCTGGACGACGGGGTTGGCGGGGGCGCCGAGGTGTTGGGTCATATAGACAACGGCCTGGTCGGGGAGGGGGAAGGTCTCCACGGACATGCCGTGGGCGAACTTGTTGGCTTCGGGGTGGACGCCGCCCATGTGGAAAGTTTTCTTGCCAAGTTTGCGGATGTCGTTTTTGATTTCTTTGGATATCTCACCGGCCAGTTCACCGGCTAATTCTTTGATTCGTTCTTTGCCCATTTTTGTGAATTTATCAGGGGGAAATATGCTTTCGGATTAATTGGCTTCTGTTTTGGATACTTCGGGTGCCGCCGTGTCTTTGGCTTCGGGGGCGGGTTTGGGAGCGGGGAAGTTGACGGCCACGATAGCGTGCTTCGGGCACTCGGCGACGCATTTGCGGCACATCTTGCACTTGGCCGGGTCGATGTAGGCGAGGTTGTTCTCCAGGGTGATGGCTTCGAACGGGCATGCCTTGGCGCACTTGCCGCAGCCGATGCAGGCCACCTTGCAGTTCTTCATCGCCACGGCGCCTTTCTCCTTGTTGTTGCAGGAAACATACACGCGGCGGCCTTTCGGACCTTTCGGGCGCACCTCGATGACGTTGCGGGGGCAGTTCTTGGCGCAGACACCGCAGCCCACGCACTTCTCCTCGTCCACCACCGGCAGTTTGGTCTCGGGATCAATGTGGATGGCGCCGAAGTTGCAAGCCTTCACGCAGTCGCCACAGCCGAGGCAGCCGTTGGGACAGCCGTTCTCACCGGCGAACAGGTTGTTGGCGAAGGCGCAGGTGAAAGCGGAGTCGTACTGAACTTTGGCCGGCGCGTTCTCGCACGTGCCCTGACAGCGCACCACCGCTACTTTCGGGGTGGTCTCGCCCGCCTCGATGCCGAGGATGGCAGCGATCTTCGCGTTGTTCTCCGCCGAGTTGCCGGGACATTTGCAGCCGTCCATCGTGCAGCGGGCCACCATCGTCTCCGCAAGGTTGCGGCAGCCGGCAAACCCGCAACCGCCGCAGTTCGCGCCAGGCAGGAATTCCACAATCATGTCAATGCGGGGATCCTCCTCCACATGGAACTTTTTTGAAATGAAATACAATACGACAGCAGCCAAAATGCCGATGGCCGCAATGACTCCGATGGCCTTCCAGATGACGACCACACTCAATAAAGTTATCATCATTTTGCTTTAAAATTTTGGAACGCAAAAATACTATTTTTTTGTGAGATGGTACTTTCTCTCCCCATGATTTTATTAAAAAAGTTGGTTTGATAAATTCCTGCGAAAACCGCCTCCGTTTCTGTGAAAATGATGTACCTTTGCAACTTCTTTATGTATAGTGCTATGGATGACGGTAAAAATCAGAATCTTGAAAGTGAAAATGAGGAAATGAGCGGTGAAATCTCCCCCGCGTCCGAAGGGCTGAAAGGCGACGCGCATCTGCAAAATGTGGTTTATGTGCAGTCGATGTTCGAGAACTGGTATTTGGATTATGCCTCCTACACCATCCTCGACCGCGCCCTCCCCGATATCTTGGACGGACTGAAACCCGTGCAGCGGCGCATCCTCCACTCCATGTCGGAACTGGAGGACGGACGCTACAACAAGGTGGCCAACATTGTGGGTAACACCATGAAGTACCATCCGCACGGCGACGCCTCCATCGCGGACGCCATCGTGCAGCTCGGGCAGAAAGAGATCACCATCGACCCGCAGGGTAACTGGGGTAACATCTTCACCGGCGACCCCGCAGCCGCCTCCCGTTACATCGAGGCACGCCTCACCAAGTTCGCCCTCGAAGTCGTCTTCGCCCCGAAAATCACCCAATGGAAACTGTCGTACGACGGCCGCAACAAGGAACCCGTCGTCCTGCCCATCCGCTTTCCGCTGCTGCTGGCGCAGGGTGTGAAAGGTATCGCCGCCGGTATGGCCACCAACATCCTGCCCCACAACTTCAACGAACTGCTGGACGCCTCCGTTTCCGTCCTCGAAAACAAGCCCTTCCAGCTGTTCCCCGACTTCCCGACCGGCGGCTCCATCGACGTGAGCAAGTACAACGACGGATTGCTGGGCGGCAAGATCATCAACCGTGCCAAAATTTCCATCGTTGATAATAAAACATTGGTTATCACTGAGATACCTTTCGGTGAAAACACCATCGACCTGATCCAGAACTCCATCGCCCCCGCCATCGAACGAGGCAAGCTGAAAATCCGCAAAATCGACGACAACACGGCCAAGACCGTCGAAATCGTGCTGCACCTCCAGCCCGGCACCTCTCCCGACCAGACCATCGACGCCCTGTACGCTTTCACCGACTGCCAGAAGTCCATCAGCCCCAACCCGTGGGTCATCTACAACGGCAAGCCCGTGATGCTGTCCGTCAGCGAAATCCTCCGCATAAGCACCTACAACACGCTTGAATTGTTGAAACAGGAGTTGCAGATTTTCCTCCAAGAGCTTGAAGCACAATGGCATTGGTCTTCTTTGGAGAAAATCTTCTTTGAAAAGAGAATCTACAAGGAACTGGAAAAAGATACGGACACGTGGGAAACGCAGATTGCGAACATCCAGACCGCCTTCATCCCGTACCAGCCGCTGTTCAAGCGCGAAATCACCCACGAGGAAATCCTGAAACTGTGCGAGAAACCGGTGCGCAAGATCTCCAAATTCGACATCAAGAAGGCGGAGGAATACATCGACAATCTGGAAGCCCAGATTGAGGAAACCAAGAACCACCTCGAGCATATCGTGGAGTTCACCATCAACTATTTCAGACAGTTGAAGAAAAAGTACGGCAAGGGACGCGAGCGCAAGACTGAAATCAAGAACTTTGACTCCATCGACGCCGTCCACATTGCCGTGGCCAACCAGAAGCTGTACGTCAACAAAGCGGAGGGCTTTATCGGCACTGCCTTGAAGCGCGACGAGAACGTGGAATTGGCTTGCGAGTGTTCCGACATTGACGACCTCGTGGTCTTCTTCCGCAACGGCAAGTTCCTCGTAACCAAGGTGGTGAACAAGCAGTTCGTCGGCAAGAACATCCTGCACGTGGAGGTGTTCAAGCGCAACGACGATCGCACCGTTTACAACATGATTTACTCCAAGGGCAAGAACGGAGCGGCCATGGTGAAGCGCTTCTCCATAGGCGGCGTCACCCGCAACAAGGAGTACGACCTCACCACCGGTGAGACGGGCACCGAAGTGCTCTACTTCACCTCCAACGCAAACGGCGAGGCCGAAAAGGTGAAGGTGACGCTCAAACTCAAGAAGGGACTGAAAAAGAAGAACTTCGAGTTTGATTTCGGCACCCTCGCCATCAAGGGACGCAGCGCCAAGGGCAACATTTTGTCACGAAATCCCGTGGCTCGCGTCGAGATGAGCGAGAAGGGCGTTTCTACGCTGTCGGCCATCGGTGTCTGGTTTGATCCCACCGTCATGCGCCTCAACAACGACGAGCGTGGCGAATCCCTCGGACAATTCAAAAAAGACGACAAGATAATTTCTATCTATAAATCAGGGAATTACAGGATTACGGGGTACGACCTCTCTGTCCATTTTGAAGACGACCTTGCCATTATCAAGAAATTCTCTTCCCATAAAGTCATCACGGCGGTTTACTATAGCAAGTCGGAGGACAAGTACTTCGTGAAGCGTTTCAACCCACAGCTCACCGACAAGAAGGTTGACTTCATCCCGATGGAAAAGGGCACGAAGTTGGTGCTGGTTTCCATTGACTACCTGCCGGTGATGGAGGTGAAGTACTGCAAGAAGGATCCGAAAGCGACCTTCACTGACACGATTCAGGTAGCCGATTTCGTGGATGTGCAGGGCTACAAGGCGAAGGGAAAGCGTATCAGTCTGGGCACGGTCAAGAGCGTGAAGTGGCTCGATCCGCTGCCATACGAAGAGCCGGAAGAGCCTGAGATTGAAGAGGATGACGACACCGAAACCATCCAGGCCGGCAGCTTGGAGGAAATTGAGCAGGCCGAGGCTCAGGAGGCTTTCGACAACATTGATGCGGAAACCGGCAGCAGCGACGACGATGATCCCGGCTTAGGCGGGGTAGGGGAGCAGCTGGAGCTGTTCTGATGTTTCTACAATCATAGGCGGAGAAACGGCAAATAGTTGTAATTTTGCCGCCGTTTTTTTATTGCTGAAAAATGAAACTGACCCAGAGAACGCCCTTGATGGAACGCCCCTTTCCCGATTACACCCCGTTGGAGGAGAAACTGAACTCGTGGAGCCACCTTTTCGGTGTCTTGTGCGCCGTTGTGATGCTGGCGCTTTCGATCAGGGTTTCAATAGGAAAGCCTTCCATCTATATGGTTTGCAGTGTGGTGTATGTCTCTTCCGTGCTGCTCACGATGCTGGGTTCGGGCATCTACCACGGCTTGCCGAAAGGGAAGGCCAAGCAGGTGATGCGGGTGGTGGACCACTGTGACATCTTTGTCACCATTGCCGGCACCTACACCCCGATCACGCTTCTCGGCATCTGTTCCGTGAATCCTGTGATGGGGAAGGTGATTTTTGCGATTGAATGGGGACTGGCCCTCATCGGAGTTGTCCTCAACGCCATCGACCTCAAACGGTACTCCGTCTTTTCCATGGCCTGCTACCTCGGAATGGGGTGGTGCGTCATCATCAGCCTGTGGCCCGCCATCCAGGCCATGACGCTTGCCGGGTTCCTGTGGATTATCGGTGGCGGCGTGGCGTTCACCATCGGCGCCGTCCTCTATTTGATAGGGAAGAAAAAACGGTACCGCCATTTCCTGTTCCACGTGTTCGTCTTGCTGGGTTTGATCCTGCAGTTTGTGGGCGTTTACGGCTATCTGCTTTATTGATGTAAAAGGCTGGAAAGGGGAGAAATCCCCGTCGTTTTTAGGCATAAAAAAAGGTGACCCCGTTTGGAGGTCACCTTTTCTTTGTAAACGGAAACGCTTACTTGGCGATAATCGTCACTTTCTTTACCACGTTGTCGCCGACTTTCACCAGATAGACGCCGGGGGCGAGAATGGTGTATTCGCGTACGGACTCCGTGATGCGGCTTTCTCTGACAATCAAGCGGCCGCTCATGTCGAAGATTTGAACCGGGAATCCTTCGGCGTTGGTGACAACGATATGGTTGTCACTGCTATAGATGCTTATAGCCGGCATGTCAGGATCGTTGATTCCATCGATGAGCTGGAAATAGGCAGTGAAGGTGCTGTCTTGTTCCACGGTGATGGTACGCGGGTTGTCGGTGTTGCCGTCGTTCCATTCCACAAACTCATATCCAGGCAGAGCATCCGCAGAGATGGAAATCTCTGTGCCATAGTCGAATGTGCCGCCGATGGACACGGTACCCATATTTTCGTCGGCACTCAGCACGGTGATGGTGTGCTGGTCGATGGCGAAGATGGCGGTCAGGTTAAGGGCTTCCATCAGGGTTACCATTCTCGGGTTCTCGGTGTTGCCGTCGCTCCAGCTTACAAAATGGTAGTGCGGCTCAGGGGTGGCGGTGATTTCAACCATTGTGTTGACAGACATATTTTCGCTGCTGCTACCTCCGAAATTGAGTTCAACAGAACCCATCACAGTGTCATTGACTTGGACTTCAATTTCTTCGGTTTCCTCAGGGATGAAGTAGGCGGTGAGGTTGCTGTCGCGGGTAACCGTTATTACACGCGTGTCCGCTGTTTCGGTGTCACTCCAACCGATGAAGGTGTAGTTTTCGTAGGCCGTGGCGGTCACGGTGTCCGTACTGCCGTAATCGAAAGTACCGCCTCCGGTCACCGTACCCATATTGTCGTCATTGCTGACAACGGTGACGGTGTAGCTGTTGATCTGCCACTGGGCGAAAACGGTAAGGTTCTCAGCGGGCATGACGTTGGGCAGTTCCGGATCCCAGCCGATGAAGGTGTAACCCTCTCTCTCCGGGGCGGCGATCGGCGTGATGCTCTGTCCGAAGTCATAGGTCTGGACATCCAGTACATCGTTGTCATCCATATAGGTGACGGTGTAGCTGTTGACCTGCCACTGGGCGAAGACGGTCAGATCTTCGGCAGGCATGAATTCGGGCAGTTCCGGATCCCAGCCGGTGAAGGTGTAACCCACTTTTGTCGGGGTGGCGATCGGTGTGATTCTCTGTCCGAAGTCGAAGGTCTGGACATTTAGTACATCGTTGCCGTCCATGTAGGTGACGGTGTAGCTGTTGATGGTGAAGTTGGCGATGTAGTCACCGGCGGTCTCGACCGTGAAGGTGTAGGTGGCATCGGTGGAAACCTCAACGCCATTCAGAGTCCAGTTGGTGAAGGTAAAGCCGGTGTTGGCCGTGGCGGTCAGCGTGGCGGTGGCACCGTGGGTGTAGGTGCCGGCACCGGTTACTGTACCTGCTTCGGCCGGTTCAGCAGCGACGGTGATGACGTAGCTGTTGACCTGCCACTGGGCGAAAACGGTCAGATCTTCTGCAGGCATGAATTCGGGCAGTTCGGGATTCCAGCCGGTGAAAGTGTGACCCACTTTCGCCGGGTCGTCGATCGGTGTGATGCTCTGTCCGAAGTCGTAGGTCTGGACATCCAGTACATCGTTGTCGTCCATGTAGGTGACGGTGTAGCTGTTGATGGTGAAGTTGGCGACGTAGTCACCGGCGGCCTCGACCGTGAAGGTGTAGGCGGCATCGGTGGAAACCTCAACTCCGTTCAGCGTCCAGTTGGTGAAGGTGTAGCCGGTGTTGGCCGTGGCGGTCAGCGTGGCGGTGGCACCGTGGTTGTAGGTGCCGGCACCGCTAACGGTGCCTCCGTTGGTCGGATTTGCTGTGGCGGTGATGTTGTAGCTGTTGATCTGCCATTGTGCAAAGACGGTCAGGTCTTCCGCAGGCATCGTGGCGGGCAACTCGGGATCCCATCCGGTGAAGGTGTAACCCACTTTCGTCGGGTCGGCGATCGGAGTGATGCTTTGTCCGAAGTCGAAGGTGTCAACATCCAGAACATCGTTGCCGTCCATGTAGGTGACGGTGTACTCGTTGACGGTGAATGTAGCAGTGACGGTCACATTGCTGGCGGGCATGAAGAAGCCGTTGTTCGGGGTTTCGATGACCGTGTTGTTGGCGTCAGTGACTACATAGTTGCCGAAGGTGTACCCGTTAAGGGTTTCCTCAGAGAGTTGCACCCAAGCGTTGTAGTTGGCAGTGGTGGAAGCTGTTGTACCAGCCGGGGCACCTTCCACGGTTACGGTGATGGTTCCTCCTGTCACTTGGTTAAGGGTGATGCTGTAGCTGTTGACCTGCCACTGTGCGAAGACGGTCAGGTCTTCCGCAGGCATCGTGGCGGGCACCGCAGGATTCCAGCCAGTGAAGGTGTAACCCACTTTCGTCGGGTCGGCGATCGGAGTGATGCTCTGTCCGAAGTCGAAGGTGGCAACATCCAGAACATCGTTGCCGTCCATGTAGGTGAGGGTGTAGGTGTTGAGCGAGAAGTTGGCGACATAGTCACCGGCGGCCTCGACCGTGAAGGTGTAGGCGGCATTGGTGGAAACCTCTACTCCGTTCAAGGTCCAGTTGGTGAAGGTGTAGCCGGTGTTGGCCGTGGCGGTCAACGTGGCAGTCGCGCCCTGGACGTAGGTGCCTGCGCCGGTCACCGTACCGCCGTTGGTCGGGATGGCTGTGGCAGTGATCTCATACGTAGCGGGTTGGAGGGAAGCAGTGTCGTTCACATAGACGTAGTACGGCTCGCTGACAGCGGCACATCCAGTAGCCTCATTTGAGATTCTGACGGTGAAGATGTACGGATTCTCATTGCTGTCATAATACTTGTCCAAAGTGCTGTTTGTTTCACCGGCAATGTCCTCACCACCAAGCATCCACTGATAGGTATAAGTGGCTGTGCCCATCACATTGCTTACGTTAGCCGTCAAGACAACATTGGTGTTGTTGTAAATGATGGATTCGCCTGTGATGGTGACGGTGGGGCTCGGGTAGGCCGTGACAACGGTGGAAGCCGTTTGCTGACATCCCGGAATAATAGAACTAAAGGTTACATTGTAGTTGTAAGTGGTGACATCGTTGTCAATAGTGAACACGGAATCCGTGATGGTATTCAAGGTGGCATCGGGGATCAGCTGGCCATTTCTGAACCAGGAGTAGATACCCTCTCCCATGTTATCGGCGGTGAGGGTGATGCTGCTACCGTCACACACAACATCGCTTGGTGTAGTGAGGTTAAGCGGTTCAAGAGTGATGACCGTGATGGTGATCTCATCCGATGCTATTCTTTCGGAATTAAGGAGCACGTAAACCTTATAGGTTGTGCTTGCACTCGGAACAACCGCCAACATCTGTCCGGTAGCGCCGATGATCTGGGTTTCGGTCGTGCCGTTTGTGGTGTACCACTCGTAGCTGATGTTCGTCAAGTGTAGATTGTTGATATTAGCTGACAGGGTGACTTCTCCGCCTTCGCAAATAGTCGCGTCAGAAGCGCTAAGCACTACAGAAACGGCAATATCGAAGTTGGCGACATAGTCACCGTCGGCTTCGACCATGAAGGTGTAGGTGGCATCCGTGGAAACCTCAACTCCGTTCAATGTCCAGTTGACGAAGGTGTAGCCCTCGTTGGCCGTGGCGGTCAACGTGGCAGTCTCGCCCTGGACGTATGTGCCTGCGCCGGTCACCGTACCGCCGTTGGTCGGGATGGCTGTGGCAGTGATCTCATACATAGTGGGTTGGAGGGAAGCTGTGTCGTTCACATAGACGGAGTAAGGTTCGCTGACAGCGGCACATCCAGTAGCCTCATTTGAGATTTTGACGGTGAAGATGTACGGATTCTCATTGCTGTCATAATACTTGTCCAAAGTGCTGTTTGTTTCAGAGGCAATGTCTTCATTTCCAAGCATCCACTGATAGGTATAAGTGGCAGTGCCAATCATATCGCTTACGTTAGCCGTCAACACAACATTGGTGTTGTTGTAAATGACAGATTCACCTGTGATGGTAACGATGGGGCTCGGGTAAACCGTGACAACTGTAGAAGCAGTTTGTAGGCATCCAGGTATTTCAGAACGATAGATTAAATTATAGTTGTAAGTGGTGATGTCGTCATCAAGGGTAAACACGGAATCTGTGATTGTATTCAAGGTGACATCGGGGAGCAGTTGGGCATTTCTGTACCATGAGTAGATACCCTGTCCAATGATATCGGCTGTGAGAGTGATTCTACCGCCGTCACATACAACATCGCCTGGAGTAAGTGTGATATTGATCGGCTCGAGGGTGATGACCGTGATGGTAATTTCATCCGAAGCTACTCTTTCAGAGGCATTCAGCAATACATAAACCTTATAGTTGGTGCTTGTACTCGGGGTGACCATCAATATCGATTCGGTAGCACCGATGATCGGGGTCTCGACCGTACCGTCTGTGGTGTACCACTCATAGGTGATGTTCGTCAAGTTTGGATTGTCGATATTAGCTGACAGTAAGATTTCTCCGCCCTCGCAAATGGCGTTGTCAGAAGCGCTAAGCACTACAGAAACGGCAATATCGAAGTTGGCGACATATTCACCGTCGGCCACGACCATAAACTCGTAGGTGGCATCGGTGGAGACTTCTTCGCCGTTCAATGTCCAGTTGACGAAGGTGTAGCCCTCGTTGGCTGTGGCGGTCAGTGTAGTGGTTTCGCCATAGGTGTATTCTCCGCCACCTCTGACGGTACCTCCATTGGTCGGGTTGGCGGAGACGGTGATGTTGTGTAACGTCAACAGGATGTAGGTTGCGGAAGCCATGGAACTGTTGGTCATACCTTCCTTCACAGCAATGGCCTTGATGACCGTTGTATCGCCGGGTGTGAGAGCGATGGGCGTGCTGTACACTGCTGACTCCACAGTGGGCGTTGTGCCGTCGGTGGTGTAGTGGATGACGGCACCTTCAGTAGCGCAAACGATGGTTACATCTTGAGACTCGACGTACGTTCCTGCAGCAGGCTCGAAGGTCGGTGTGGCGACAACACCCATGGCAGTGAAGTTGGCGACATACTCGGCGTTCTCCTCGACGGTGAAGGTGTAGGTCGCGTTGGGAGAGACAGCCGCGCCGTCCTTGGTCCAGTTGGTAAAGAGGTATCCTTCAGCCGGTGTCGCAGTCAGGGTGATTTCTGTGCCGTAGTCGTAGGCAGTGCCGCTCACAAAGACGTCGTTGTCAGCGGTTCCTTCCACTGTGCCGCCTTCCGTCGGGTTGGCGGCGGCGGTGACAGTGTAGCTGTTGATCTGCCACTGGGCATAGACGGTCACGTCGTGATCAGGCATGGTGGCGGGCACTTCCGGATCCCAGCCGATGAAGGTGTAACCCATCTTTTCCACGTTGGTAAAGGGTGTGATTGCCTCGCCAAAGGCGTAGGTCTGCTCGTTCACCAGATTGTTTCCATCCATGTAGGTGAGTCTGAAACTGTTTCGCGAGAAGTTGGCGACAAAGATGCTGTCTTGTGTCACTGTGACGGTGCGCGGGTTTTCGGTGATACCGTCGCTCCAATCCACGAAAGCGTAGCCGTTGTTGGCTGTGGCGGTCAGTGTGATGGTGGTGCCGTAGTCGTAGGTGCCCATGCCGGCGCCGTCCACAAAACCTCCTTCCGTCGGGTTGGCGGTAGTGGTGACGGTGTAGCGGTTGATCTGCCACTGGGCATAGACGGTCAGGTTTCCAGCGGGCATGGTGGCGGGAACATCAGGACTCCAACCGGTGAAGGTGTAACCCACTTTCGTCGGCTCAGTGATAGGTGTGACTTCTGCACCGTAAACGTATTCTTGTGTGCCCAGCACATTGTCTCCGTCCCTGTAAGTGAGGGTGTAGATGTTGGCAGCGAAGTTTGCGACATAGTTAGCGTCTTCATAGACCGTGAACTCGTAAGTGGCATCCCAGGAGACTTCTTCATCGTCCAATGTCCAGTTGATGAAGCGATAGCCGGTGGCGGCGGTGGCGGTCAGGGTGATGTCAGTATCGTAGTCGTATGTGCCTGCACCTGTCACAGAACCGCCGTTGGTCGGGTTGGCCGTGGCGGTGATGGTGTACTCGTTGGGAACAAAGGTGGCATTCACGGTCACATTGCCGGCAGGCATCGTGAAGCTGTTGTTATTGACAGCAATCACTTCGTTACCAGAGGTCACATGCCAAGTGCCGAAGTGATAGCCGTTGTCGGGAGTGGCGGTCAGTGTGACCGTGACACCGGCGGCGGCTCTGTTCGTATCGGCGGTGACTGTACCGTTGGTGATGCCCTCAGCGATGGAAACAGTATAGGTCGGCAGGAGGATGTAGGTGGCGGTGGCGATTTCGCTATTCATCATACCTTCCTTCATAGCGATGGCCTTGATGACAGTCGTGTCACCGACGGTGAGATCAATACGTGTCTGATAAACGGTGGATGCATTGGTGGGTACCGTACCATCGGTGGTGTAGTAGATGGTGGCACCACTGGTAGCACATGCCAAAGTCACGAATTGTGCATCGTAATAGATGCCAGCTGCGGGGCTGAAGGTCGGGGTGGCGACCGTACCCATCTGTGTGAAGTTGGCGATATATTCACCGTGGTTATAGACAGTAAAGGAGTATTCAGCATCGGTAGAGACTTCAACTCCGTCCTTCGTCCAGTTAGTGAAGGTGTAGCCCGTGGCGGGAGTGGCCGTCAGTGTGGCAGTTGTGCCGTAGTCGTATGTGCCGGCACCTTCCACCGAACCGCCGTTAGCCGGGTTGGCCGTGGCGGTGATTTCGTAGGTGTTGATATCCCATTTTGCATACAAATCCCAGTCTCCAGGAAGTATGTTCGCGATGGCGACAATAGGATTGCCAACGAAGTTGGTGTCCTCATACCAGCCGCCAAAAGTATAGCCCTCCCGTACTATGTCGTTAGCGGTCGGCAACCACAAGACTTCTCCATATACGTGAACAGTATCGGTGGTGAAGCCGTTCAGCAGCGTACCTCCTCTGGGATGGAACGTCACCTGATATACTATCGGGAGGTAATCCACTCTCACCGTGATGTCTTCCGTACCCATGACACCTTTAACAGTATCTATGGTGGGGTTAAAGCCTTGCAGTGTGGGCGACACTACGCTGTAGTTCTCACCGTAATACAATGTGTCAATGTAGCTGGGGGCAGCTTCAGCTGTTCCATTTTCATAATAGAAGTAATTGATGGTCAGCTGGTGCTTCTCCAACTCGAAGTTGGCGACAAGGTTCCTATCACCAGTCACCATGAAGGTGTACGGGTTGGTGGCATTCACCACGGTGCCGTTCTCGATCCAGTTGGTGAAATGGTAGCCCGTGGCGGGAGTGGCCGTCAGCGTGGCAGTTGTGCCGTAGTTGTATGTGCCAGCACCTTCCACCGTACCGCCCTCCGCCGGGTTTGCGGTGGCGGTGACGGTGTAGCTGTTGACCTGCCACTGGGCATAGACGGTCACGTTTTCAGCAGGCATGGTGGCGGGCACCGCCGGATTCCAGCCGGTGAAGGTGTAGCCGTCCTTTGTCGGTTCGGCGATGGGCGTGACGGTCGCGCCGAAGGCGTAAGTCTGCTCGCCCAGCACATCGTTGCCGTCCATGTAGGTGAGGGTGTAGGTGTTGGTGGCGAAGTTGGCGACGAAGTTGCTGTCGCGGGACACTGTGACGTTGCGCGGGTTTTCGGTAATGCCGTCGTTCCATTCCACGAAGGTGTAGCCGGTGTTGGCGGTGGCAGTCAGGGTGATTTCCGTACCGTAGTCGTAAGAACCGGCGCCTTCCACGGAACCGCCCTCCGCCGGGTTTGCGGTGGCGGTGACGGTGTAGCTGTAGAGTTCAAAGTTGGCGACAAGATCAACGTCCTCCGTAACAGTGAACTCGAGAACGGGACTCGTTGAAACGACCGAGTCGTTTATGGTCCAGCTTGCAAAATGATAGCCTGTATTGGTTTGGGCTATCAGGGTGATTGTGGTGCCGTAGTCGTAGGCAGTGCCGCTCACAAAGGCGTCGTTGTCAGCCGTTCCTTCCACGCTACCGCCTTCGGCCGGGTTGACGGTGGCGGTGATGGTGGCCGTGCTGTTTACATGGAGGGTCATTGTCACTATGGAGTCGCAGCCGTTGGCGGCGATCAGGAGTGTGTCTTTTGTTCCAGCGGCGTCAAATACCACGCCGTCCCATGTATAGGGCAGTTCGGAAACAAGGATGGTTCTTTCAAGCGTAGTGGTGGGAATGTTACATTCTTGAACCACAAAGTTGTCCATATAGGTCGGTGCATTGAACTGGCTTTCGCCGCGCAGGATGATAAGGGTGACGCCGGTTTGTCCGACAGGCAGTTTGTAGGTGTACCAGCCCACTGTGTCTTCGGCGGGAATGATTTCATTGCCCACTTGGTGATGACGCGGTATGAAGGCCAGTTCGGTGGCACCTTCGATTTCGCCGTCGGTGCTTGCATAGACCCGGATTCCTTCCTCCTGGTAGAGGTCGTTTTGGCTCCAGATATAATCGCTACGATAGACATCAAGGAAGAAGTAGTAGTCACTGTTCGGAATATCCATTGTCGGAAGTACGAGCAGGGTCATTGTACCTACTCTCATATCAGGTAATTGCAGTAACTGGGTGTTGTTGTCGCCAGCGCCGACAGAGGAAATCACTTCGAACAAGCGGGTGCCTTCACCTGTAATATGTTCGTTTGTCCAGCAGGGATCGCTGAATGCAATACCTGTTGCACTGGACGGGAAAGACTCAAAGTCTTCGCTCCACGGGAAGGTGGTGATGGTGCCGCACAGGGTCGTAAATTCGTAAGGAAGAGAAGGCTCGCTTGCTTCAGTAGCAGAACAGTTGGCTATGACATAATAATTGTATGTGGTATTGGCATCCAATCCTGTCAGTGTGTAGGGGATGGTCGTGATGCCGGTCACTTCGTTATAGTCCGTTTCTCTGCTCTTCTTCCAGTAGATGGACCACTCGCCTTCCCCGCTTTGGGCCGTCCAACTCAAGTCAGCAGAATTGGAGGCGGGAACGGCATGGAGGGTGGTGGGTATGGCGCAGGAAGGTTTCTCTTTCACGGTCACATCGTCTAAATAGATGAAGGCATTCCCGTTGCCATCATTGGAGGTTCCCTTGAAGACGATGACCACTTCCTGTTCTGCGTATGCACTGAGGTCGATGGGATCGTGTTTGACCCAGCTGGGTACTTCCGTAAGTCCTGTGACGAGCGCTGTTTCGTGGGTAGAGCCCCCATCGGTGGAGATATAGACGGAGAAGTCGCCGCCTGTGGGATTCTTGTACCAGAAGGTTAGTTCCATAGGAGTGGTGGGCAGACTGAGCGGAACTGTCTTCAGGAAGTTGACATTGCCGTCGTCATTGAGGCTAGAGTTGAAACGCACGCAATTCGAACCGTCGTGGCTGGTGCCGCTGGAGGCGCCGTAGCCACCAGCATTGCTAGAAGTAGTATAGCACCACTTGTATTGTGGGATTGAGGTTGTGCCTTCGTCATTGTTCCAACATCCGGGAATGGAGTTGGCCACGGTGAGTTCGTCGAAGTTCTCCGTCCACGGGAAGGAAGTGATGGTACCGCACAGGGTCGTAAATTCGTATGGAAATGAAGGCTC
>JAEEQA010000055.1 GCA_016285085.1 Bacteroidales bacterium | reverse complement strand
GAAGGGGAGGCCGACGAATAACTTCCGAGGCTACCGAACTCCATGAAAAACAGGAACCTTATCGTCATCATCGGAAGCTTGCTGTTCGTGCTGGCCAATTCGTACGCCATCACCCGCGAGTTTTTCATGCTGCCGCTGCTGTCCGCTGTCGCCGTCGTCCTCTATCTGATGATCTGGCATGTGGACTGGCTGATGTACCTGACGGCATTGAGTGTTCCTTTCTCTGTTGTTTTGGAAAGTGACAAGATCCATTTGGGGATTTCGTTGCCGTCGGAGGCGCTGATGGTGAGTGTCACGCTTCTTTTTTTCTGTCGTATTTGCTATGATCTTTCCATCCGGCGGGAGTTGCTGAGGCATCCTGTCACAATTGCCGTTTTCGCCTACCTCGGCTGGATGTTGCTCTGCTGCATCACGTCCGAGTATCCGGTGGTGTCCATCAAATTCTTTTTGTCGAAAATATGGTTCGTCGTATCCTCCTATTTCATGGTTATCCATTTGATAGAAAAAGATATACGGAAATGGGTCGTCTTTTTTGACTGCTATGCCTTCTCGTTGTTGTGCGTGGTGGTGATTACGATGGTGAAATACAGTGCGTATGGTTTTCAGGGGCATATCGCCCACTGGATTATGAAGCCGTTTTACAACGACCACACGGCATACGGGGCTATCTTGGCCATGTTCCTGCCGATTGTCATCGGGCTGATGCTCCTCCCTGACACCCCGAAATGGAAACGTCTTTTTTACCTGGTGGCTGCCGTCATGTTCGCTGTCGCACTTTATTTTTCATATTGCCGTGCGGCATGGTTGAGTGTGATGGGTGCGGCGGGGATATGGCTCGTGGTGAAGTTGCGCATCAAGTTCCAGTGGTTTGTCGCCGCCGTGCTTCTTTTCGGTGGCCTGTTTTATGCGTTCTCTGACGATATACTCTACACGATGTCGCGCAACAGCCAGGATTCGTCGGGCGATCTTGCGGAACACCTGCAGTCCATCACCAACATCAGCACCGATGCCTCCAATGTGGAGCGCCTCAACCGTTGGAATTCCGCTTTCCGCATGATTGAGGAGCGTCCTGTGATGGGATGGGGGCCGGGATGTTACCAATTTTGTTACGCCCCTTATCAGGATTATCGCTACCACACGATCATCTCTACGAATTTAGGTGATGGCGGCAATGCCCACAGCGAGTATATCGGTCCCACGGCGGAAACGGGTTTTGTAGGACTCGCCACCGTTCTTGCGCTTGTGGTGCTCGGCCTTTACTACGGAATCACCACGGCCACGCGAGCCGGAAGTGTCACGGTGCGGCGGCTGAGCCTCACTGCTACGCTCGCACTCACCACCTACTTCATCCATGGCGTAATGAACAACTTTCTTGACACCGACAAGTTGTCGCTGCCCTATTGGGGGCTGTTCGCGCTCATTGTGGTGCTGAATACATGCTACATGAAGGATGAATTGAAAACTGAAAATTGAAAACTGAAAAGTAGAAAGTAAAAAGTAGAAAGTTGCTTGCGCATAATCCTCTCTTCATGTACTACCCCATACCTTCTACCTTCAAAAAATAAAACTTTGAACCAATCATGAAAATAGTTGTACAGAGATGCAGTCGGGCCGAGGTCAGGATCGGCGGTGAGGTGGTCGGGAAGATCGGCCTTGGATTTGTGCTGTTGGTGGGTGTTACGCACGAGGACACGGAGAAGGATGTGGAATGGATGGCGAAGAAGGTGGCTTCTCTGCGGGTTTTTGAAGATGACGAGCGGAAGATGAACCGCGCCATCACGGAGGTGGGCGGCGGCATCCTGAGCATTTCGCAGTTCACGTTGTACGGCGATGCCCGCAAGGGCAACCGTCCCAGTTTTGTCCGCGCCGCACGCCCGGAGCTGGCGGAGCCGCTTTACGACCGTTTCAACACGCTCCTGCGAGACCAGTATGGACTGCAGGTGGAGACGGGCCAATTCGGAGCCGACATGCAGGTGGACTTCGTCAACGACGGCCCGGTAACCATCCTTTTGGAAACGGAAAACTGAAAATTGAAAACGGAAAATTGAAATATATAAAGTAGAAAGTATAAAGTAGGAGGTTGCCTGCGCACAATCCCCTCTTCATACCATCCCTTATCCCTTTTACCTCATACCTCATACCTTCAACCTTAACTTCTAAACTCCAATGAAGTACCCTGTATTCCGAGATAGATTCCTTTCTTGCGGTTGTGTCAGCACGGTGGAGATTGCGGCGGCGTTCGACCGCTTCGACAAGAACAACCTCACGCGCTGGTGCGGACAGGGTCTTTTGGTGCAGTTGCGAAATGGCTTTTACGCATTTCCCGATATGCTGCATAATTCCGACTTCGTCTATCAGATTGCCAATAAGATATACGCTCCATCGTATGTCAGTCTGCATTCGGCCCTGTGTTACCACGGGTATGTGCGGGCGGCGGCGGGAATGCCGGTGAGCAGTATTTCGGGCCGCAAGACACAGAGCTTCCGCAATGCTTTCGGCAAATTTGACTACCAGAAGATGAAGGCGGAACTGCACTTTGGCTATGGAAAGCATACGGCCGACGGGGTTTCCTTCGAGATGGCGTATCCCGAAAAGGCGTTGCTGGACCTGTTCTACCTGTATCCGACACTGTACGGAACGGAACAGGGACTGCGAAATTTTGCCATTGAGGATCAAATGCTTTATGAGAATTTCGATGTGGAGCGTTTGTATGATTATACATCAAGGTTCCGCTGCCGGGCGTTGGAACATCGGGTGGATTTGTTCATCCGTGTGTTCGGACTATAGGACTGTCGTAATAAGCCTTTCCGGTTCGGGATTTTTTTTGCTTGGAAAGCGGCTTTTTTTACGGAAAAAATTGTATTTTTGCCGCCCTAAAAACCAACAGATAACCGGAATGTAGAATTTAGCAGTATCCAACAAGGAAAGGAGGTGAAAAATGGTTGACACCATTAGCTTTGGCGTGCTGAAATGGCATCATATTACGAATCCGACCGTGGAAGACATGGACTTCCTGAAGAACAACTTCCAGTTTCACCCCTTGGATATTGAAGACTGCTACAGTTTTGTCCAGCGCCCCAAGATTGACGAATACGACGACTACTACTTCCTCGTTCTGCATTTTCCTCTGTTGGACACCCGCTCCAATCTCATCCGTACCGAAGAAACCAAGATTTTCTGGGGGCATGACTTTCTGATCACTGTCGGCAACTCGCATTATGTGGTGCAGGACCTTTTCAACCTCACCAAGATGAACCCCGAGGAGATGGAGGAGGATGAACACATTGGAGGCACAAGTGACGGCATCCTGTACCATGTGCTCAACCGGATGCTGAAGGAGACCTTCCTTCTGGTGGAGCGCCTCGGCACGCAACTCGATGCCATCAACCGTGACCTTTTCAGCCGCAAATCGGAAGCCACCATCGAGCATATCTCCGTCTTCCGCAAGAACATCATCCAGCTCAACACAATGTTCAAGCCACAAATCAAACTCTTCAACCAGTTTGAAAACGGTGACATCAAGGGTTATGTGGAGGATATGGAAGACTACTGGGGCAACATCCTCGACTTTTACCAGAAAATGTGGGATATGGTGGATGACTACGGCGAGTTGGTGGAAGGGCTTTCCCGCACCTTCGATTCGTTGCAGGCCAACCGCACCAATGAAATCATGCGCGTGCTCACCATCATCTCCACCATCGTGCTCCCGTTGACCTTCTTCACCGGACTTTACGGCATGAACGTCGGCCTCCCCTTCGCCGAAAAGACATGGGCGTTCTGGGGATTGATCGGGGTGTGCATCTTCACCATTGTTTTCCTCCTTTTTTTCTTCAAAAGAAAGAAGTGGATGTAGGGTGGTGCCATTGAAAAAAAGCGGAAATACATCGTTTGCTCTTTTGTAATAGATTGGTTCTGAATGATTTGTTTTATTGTTTCTTGAAAATAGAAAAAAGTGTCGCGCATTCGGAAAAAAGTTGTACTTTTGCAACCGCTTTTGGGTCGTTAGCTCAGTTGGTTCAGAGCGCTGCTTTCACACGGCAGAGGTCACTGGTTCAAATCCAGTACGTCCCACAAAGGAGGATCACGAGGTGGTCCTCTTTTTTTTTTCTTCATCCTTTTGAACGTGATGAGGGATTGAATATCCCTGTGCTGCCGCAGGCATCCCTGCGACCAAAAAGGCCTTGCTTCGCAAGTCCGCTTTTTTGTTCGTCTTCATCCTTTTGAACGCAGGCGTTCAACGGATTGCGACGAACAAAAAAGGCGATGCATTTGCATCGCCTTTTTGCTTGCGGAGAGATAGGGATTCGAACCCTAGAAGCGCTTTCGGCGCTTACACACTTTCCAGGCGTGCGCCTTCGACCACTCGGCCATCTCTCCTTTTTTTCGGGCGGCAAAAGTACGAAAAATTGCGACAGAAAGCGCACTCCCGTAATAAATTTTTGTTTTTTCAATTTTTTAGAAAAAAATCACGGTGGGATTCCGAGGGTTTGAAAAAATATTGTACTTTTGCCCGCTTAAATTTTAAGATAGTAAAATAGTATAAATCAGTAAGAAAAAGGAGGTTACAATCGCAACACAACCCAACAGAGGCGGCATCCGTCGCGGAGGTCCCCAGAAAAAAGAGAACCCTCATAAGATCAATGAGTTCATTACGGCACCGACCGTGAGGGTCGTCGGTGAGAATTTTGAGCCGAAAATCGTCTCCCTCCGGGAGGCATTGGCGCTCGCCGACCAGTTCGGTCTCGACCTGGTGGAAATTTCTCCCCAAGCCACCCCGCCCGTGTGCAAGGTGATGGACTACCAGAAGTTCCTCTACGAACAGAAGAAAAAGCAGAAGGATATCAAGGCCAAGTCAGCCAAGGTGGTCGTTAAGGAAATCCGCCTCGGACCCCAGACCGACGAGCACGACTTCGAGTTCAAGACCAACCACGCCATCCGCTTCCTCAAGGAGGGCAGCAAGGTGAAGGTCGAAGTTTTCTTCAAGGGCCGCTCCATCGTCTATAAGGACCAGGGCGAGCTGATGCTCCTCAAGTTCGCACAGGCGTGCGAGGAAGTCGGCAAGCTTGAACAGCTTCCCAAACTCGAGGGCAAGCGCATGATGATTGTCATCACCCCCAAGAAATAGAAATTGCAAACAACTCACATATATTAATCTTAAAACAACTTAGAAATGCCAAAAATGAAAACCAAAGCCGCAGCGAAGAAGAGATTCACGCTCACCGGCACCGGCAAGGTGAAAAGACACCACGCCTATCACAGCCACATTCTCACCAAAAAAACCAAGAAGAGAAAACGTAATCTCGCCTACAGCGCCCTCGTGGACAAAACCCTCGAGCACACCGTAAAGCAGATGATCGGCTGCTAATTAATTTTATTTATTAACTTTACCATCAGCTAATTAAGAGTTTTAATAGTTAAAACCGCTGACGTAAAAAGAAAGGAGAAAAAATGTCAAGATCAGTTAACCATGTTGCTTCAAAAGCAAGAAGAAAAAAGATTTTGAACCGTACCAAAGGTTACTTTGGAAAACGGAAAAACGTCTGGACAGTAGCGAAAAATACCTGGGAAAAAGGCCAGCAGTATGCTTATCGCGACAGAAAGGCGAAGAAAAGAGCATTCAGAAGTTTGTGGATTACCCGTATCAACGCGGGCGTTCGCGAATATGGCATGTCCTACTCTGTCTTCATGGGCAGTTTAGCAAAGAAGGGCGTTGAACTCAACCGCAAAGCCCTCGCCGACCTCGCAATGAACAATCCTGAGGCATTCAAGGCCATCGTTGACCTCGTAAAATAACCGACGTCAAAACAGTAAATAATGAGTTTTTGCAATCCAAAGCCGCTTTCCGAAGCGGCTTTCTTTTTTTCCTTCGTTGGAGAAAATGTCGTACCTTTGCAACCCCGAAAACAAACGGGAACAAACATCGCAATCTATGGATTACCGTAAGGATTTTCCCATTTTGGAGCAGACGGTCAACGGCCGCCCGCTCGTCTATTTCGACAACGCCGCCACCACGCAGAAACCTCTGCCGGTCATCGACGCGCTGACCCGCTACTACCTCACCATCAACAGCAATATCCACCGCGGCGTGCACCATCTGAGCCAGCTCGCCACCGAGGAGTTCGAGGCCGCCCGCCGCACCGTCCAGCGCTTCATCAACGCACCCACCCCGCAGGAGGTGATTTTCACCCGCGGCACCACCGAGTCGGTGAACCTCATCGCCGCCTCCTTCGGCCAGCGCTTCCTGAAAGCCGGTGACGAAGTGCTCATCACCGAGATGGAACACCACGCCGACCTCGTGCCGTGGCAAATGGCATGCGAACGGCAGGGTGCCACACTCCGCGTCCTTCCGTTCCACGACGACGGCACCCTCGCGATGGAACAATTGGACGGTTTTCTTACCGACCGCACCCGCATCGTGGCCGTGTGCCACGTGTCGAACACGCTCGGCACCGTCAATCCGGTGAAGGAAATCATCCGTGCGGCACACGCCCGCAACATCCCCGTGCTGGTGGACGGCGCGCAGGCCGTCTCCCACATCCCCGTGGACGTGCAGGATCTCGACTGCGACTTCTACTGCTTTTCCGGGCACAAGATGTACGCCCCGATGGGTATCGGTGTCCTCTACGGAAAGGCGCAGTGGCTCAACGAGATGCCTCCATACCAAGGCGGCGGCGAGATGATCAAGAACGTGACATTCGAGAAGACGACCTACAACGAGCTGCCGTTCAAGTTCGAGGCGGGAACCCCGTCGGTCGGGGATGTCATCGGACTGAAGACCGCCATCGACTACATCGAAAAGATTGGCGTAACCACGATTGCGACGAAAGAGCAGGATCTGCTGCAGTACGGTACGGAACAACTCCGCACCATTGAGGGCCTCCGCATTTACGGCACCGCGCCGCATAAGTCCTCCATCATCTCCTTCAACATCAATGGTTTACATCCGTTCGACATCGGTACACTCATCGACCAGATGGGCATCGCCGTACGCACGGGACACCACTGCACCCAGCCGGTGATGACGCACTACAACATTCCCGGCACCATCCGCGCCTCATTCGCCTTCTACAACACGAAGGAGGAAATCGACCTTATGGTGGCGGCGGTGAAAAAGGCGGTGGGAATGTTGGGGTAGGGAGGACGTTTTGCGTTATGGTTTATGGAGACGCGATGAATTGCGTCTCTACAGGCAGGCAAACACGACGGAATGGACTTTTTTCTTGATCAACAGGAATTTGCAATATCATCAATCCTTTGAAAGACATTGTTTGGTGATGCATCCAGTCCCCATAGGATTTGGTTGGCGCCAAATCCCAAAAAGTACAGGTACTTTAGAATAAGATTGTAGTTGCTCTGTGCATACGCTATGTTTACCTGACCATTCCCATCAAAACAGATGGGTTCATGATGCGCAATTCTGTTCCTGAAATTCTTTATTTTCATCAAATCATTATATACTGCCCTCTGTCCCAATGGCTTCGATTTGTTTGGAAGTATTTTTAGAATGCTTTGGCCACCCTTGAGGAAAGGATATTTTGTGAAGAGATATGTCCAAAATCCAAAGGACAGGCAGGAAACGAGCCTGTCAGAAGTGTACTTACCCGACTTGATTAGCTTGTTGATTGTTTCTGCCGCTTCTCTTTTTTTCGGTGCGATCGACAACATTCCACCTGCCAACAATTGTGATTTTATCCAATTCGGATCAGCGAAATATTGTTGATAATGTACATTGATAGCATTCCGTAAGACTACTTCAAGGACATTCAGTATCCCGTACATTTTCTTGCATAAAAGGATGTTCAGCCTGTATAGTTGGAGTGCTCTGTTTTTGTTGCTGCCACAAGCGAGGAGGTATCTATTCAGCCGCGCTGGAGACAAAGCTTTTTCGAATTCCTCGTATCTCATAACGAATAATTTTTGAAAAAATGGAAAATTTTATCGAGAGCAAAGATTTGTATAAAAAAAAATTGTACTTTTGCCGCGTTATCCCCTGAGGTCCCTGAGCAATCAAACCTTGGGGTTTTGTTTTTATGTAGGATTAGTGCTAAGGTGGAATTTCTTTTGTCTCAATATTTTACAATTAGTACTTTTGCAAAAATTAAGGTCGCAAAGATACTACAAAATAGACATACTGCTATTTATTTTCAAAATATTTTGAAAATATTTTAAATTAAATGTCGTGCATAGATGTACAAGCCTAAAAAGCCCATCGCTCGGATGGAAATCGACCTTATGGTGGCGGCGGTGAAAAGGCGGTGGGAATGTTGGGGTAGGGAGGACGTTTTGCGTTATGGTTTATGGAGACGCGATGAATCGCGTCTCTACAATCACCCTCTCCTCGCCATCTCGTAAAACAGCCTTACCCCAATCGGAACCAAGTCGTCGGGGAAGTCGAAGTGCTGGTGGTGCAGCGGCGGCTGGTTCTCGCCGGAGCCGAGACCGAACAGGGCGCCATCGTACTGCTGGGTGAGCAGGCCGAAGTCCTCGCCCCACGAAAAAGGCTGCGGTTTCTCCTGGTAGGGGAGTCCGCAAGCACGGGCCGCCGTACGAATCCGGTCCACCGCCTCCGCCGCGTTGGATGAGGCCGCAAAGTACTCCTTCCAGCCGATGGCTGTAGTGAGTCCCGGCGTGGCTCCCGCCACTCTCTTGACGATTTCTTCCAGACGTACCTTCGTCTGCTGTAGCAACTTGTCGTCCTTCGCCCGCAGGGTGAAGCGGAGCACGCCGTGACCGGCGGTCACCCCGTAGGCCGGCTCGCCCACGCGGAATTCCACCAGTGTGAGCAGACAGAAATCGTCCCGTTCCATGTCGTACTGGTTGAGGGCTAACAGCTCGTCGGTGATGGCTTTGGCGGCGGGGTAGGGGCTGAGGGCCTTCAATGGTTCCGCCGCGTGCGAGGTGCGCCCGTGCAGTTCAATGTCGCAGCTTACGACCGAGCAGGTGAAACTGCCGGTCTTGCAAATCACCGTGCCGAGCGGCGCACCGGGGATATTGTGGAGGGCGAAAACCCGGTCGGGACGGTATTCATCGAGCACGCCGGTTTGCAGCAGCTGCGCCGCGCCTTCGCCCGTCTCTTCGGCAGCTTGGAAAAACAGGAGGGTCCGTCCTTTTTCCAGCGGGTGGAGGTGCAGCTGCTCGGCCAGTCCCAGCAGGATGGTGGCATGGCCGTCGTGCCCGCACTTGTGGGCTACGCCTGCGGTTTCGGAGGCGTAGGGAACGTCAATGGTCTCGTCCACGCGCACCGCGTCGAAGTCGCCCCGAAAGAGGGTGGTCGGGCCGGCATGGCCGGTGTCGAACACGGCGAGGAAGTTGCGACTGTTGCCGAAGGTGCGGATTTCGGTCGGCTGGAGGGTGCGGAGCGTGTCCAAAAGGAACTGTTGGGTGCGTGCCTCGCAGCCCGACGGTTCCGCCAACTGGTGGAGTGTGTGGCGTATTTCAGTGAGATTGAGCGTGTTGGGTGTCATAGTTTCGCTTTTCAAACGGAGGACAAAAGTACAAAATTGTCACCATTCGTAGCGGGGAAAATTTGTCGGCGCGGCTGTTTTTCACTTTGTGAATACGATGTTTTATGAGGGCGTGCGCTTTCTGCTTTTTTTGTAAGTTTGCAGCCTCAAAATACAAACAGTTATGAAAAAAATCTATTCTTTGATTCTGGCAATTTTTCTGACATTCCCCCAGCTTTCGGCGCAGTCGTACGGCACGGTGGATCTCGGCATCTGGTTCATTGACAACGGCACGAGCCAGCAGCAAATCTATTCGATGACGGTTCCCTACGGCAGCGATTTCAACACATGCTTTGCCGTGTACAACTTTTACATGCAGGAATACTACGTCAACTTTTACGACACGCTTCATTTCGATGCCTATCTGGATGGGCAGCTGATCGGGATGTTCGGCTCGGACGTCCAAAATATACCGTTGGCGAGCGGCGTTTTCTTCAACCTTCTGACGATGCCCGCCTCCTATATTGCCTCACACAACTATTACGGCACGCACACGTTCGGTTACAAGGTGAGTCCGTCGTCCTACTGGACGGAGGCGGAGTGGTCCGACAACATGGCTACCATTACCGTGACTTTCGAGGCTCCGCCGGTGACAACCCACACCATCCAGGTCATCAACACCGACGGGACCGTCAGCCCCTCCGGCATGGTGACGGTGAACAACGGCGACAACAAGGTCTTCACCATCACGGCGCCTGCGGGGCGGCATATTGACGTGGTGTATGCGGACGGCGTGGATGTCAGCGCGTCCACCAATCTGGTCACTTCCGATAACATCCACGGCACCTACACGTTCTACGGCGTGACGAGCGACCACACTTTCTTTGTCACCTACGCGGTGGACGAGACACCGGGCGAGGATGCCGTGGCGGATTTTGACGAGAATTCCGTTGACATTACACCGAACCCTGCCACTGACCACATTTTCATCACATCACCGAAGCCGGTGGAGATGCTGGAGGTTTTCGACCTTTCGGGACGCAGGGTGATGACGGCGGCGCCGGGCGGAAACACGGTGCCGCTTTCCGTGGGTGACCTCGAGAGTGGCGTCTATTTCGTAAAGTTGCTGACGGACGGGGAAACCGTTGTAAGGAAATTTGTGAAACGATAATGAAAGACCAACTCCGAATCAGTGTTGTCCAGAGTGAGATTCTGTGGAATCGGGTGTGGGAGAACCTTGCCGCCATCGAGTCCCTTTTGGCCGATGCCGAGCCCTCCGACCTGATTGTGCTTCCGGAGATGTTCGCCACGGGCTTTGTCGCGGATCAGCTTCCGCCCGAAACAGAGACGGCCCACATTCTCGATTGGATGCGGAACCTTGCGCAACGCCATAGCGCCGCCGTTGCGGGAAGTGTCACCGTGAGTGAGGGAGGTTTCCGTTACAATCGCCTGTTCTTCGTCACCCCCGACGGGGAGACCGGCACTTACGACAAACGCCATCTCTTCTGCCGGAGTCTGGAGCCGGAACTGTATCGACCTGGCGACACGCTGCCGATTTTTGAGTATGCCGGTTGGAAAATCTGCCCCCAAATCTGTTACGACCTGCGGTTTCCCGTGTGGTGCCGCAACCGTTTCGAGAACGGGGAATACAAATACGACCTGTTGCTCTATGTGGCCAACTGGCCTGAGGCGCGTGTGGAAGTGTGGAACACGCTGTTGGCGGCGCGTGCCATTGAGAACCAGTGCTTTGTGGTCGGTTGCAACTGTGTCGGCGTGGACACGCTGGGACATCGTTATTCGGGGGCTTCGCAAATTGTCGGCCCCACGGGACGGGTGATGGAGCGTGCAGCGGCCTCGCAGGCGCAGGTGATTTCTTCCACTCTGTCCCTGCCCAAACTGGCGGGATTCCGCACCGCTTTCCCCGTGGGTAACGACTGGGAACGGCTAGGTTGTAGGTTATAGGTTTCAGGTTATGGCAAGGCCGGTGCATACCCGGGACAAAAGCACCAGAGGGTGAAATATCTCTATAACCCCGCGAGTGGAGCCTTTAATCTTCTCTTGATTACTGTTTAATCCACGCGCCCGCGGGGGGGCGCGACAGGAGGCGCAAAATGGTAAGTATCAGCACCTTAACGTTTCAATCCACGCGCCCGCGGGGGGCGCGACCGCATAGATTGTATTCAACAGGATGCCAATCTGTTACAAACCACATCCCGCGAATCAATCTAATTACCCAATAATCAATTGTTTCTAACCTTGAAATAAGCAGAAACACGTTGATTCTCAAGCACCGCGAAAATACAACTTTTTTTGCAATGCTTTCATCTCGCGGCATAAAAAATTCAAATAATTAATTCCGTTGTGACATCAAATGAGGTTTTTCTGCCAAAAAACTCCACCCTGTTGTTCCAATTGTTTCCTAAAAAATAGAAACGTACCGTATCCTTTTCCATGTCAATTATTGATGCAATTTCATTTCGCAAGAGAACAAATTGTGACTCCGTTACCACACATTCAAAAACAGAATTTTGAACACGCTGACCATAATTCTGGCACTCTTTGGCCACCCGGCGCAAACGTTTCTTCCCACCTGATGTGATCGTTTCAACATCGTATGTAATCAATACCATCATAACCTCAATGGATTAAGAATACCGGATAATCATCAATATCTCCCCTGACTGCCCTTGCCAACAAAAGTGCCTGCACGTATGGCAGCAAACCAACCGAAATCTTTTCTTCCAAATAGGGATGCACTATGGTTTCCATCTTCCTGCTTTGCCATGCCGTCAATACGGTTTTGCGACAATTGTCTGTCATCACCACCCCGCTTTCTCCCTGCGCTATAAAATCACTCGAAGCAACTTGCCGCCTGTTGATGAGCGACAGCACAAGCCGGTCACCCAAGTATGCCCTCAACTCCTCCATCAGATCCAGTGCCAAAGAGGTCCGACCCGGTCGCAAAGCATGAAGGAATCCCACGTAGGGATCCAGTCCCACTGTTTCCAACGCTGCCGCTGCTTCATGTGCCAATAAGGTATATACAAATGAAAGCAAAGCGTTCACTGCATCTTTGGGTGGACGCTTGTTCCTTCCTTGAAATGGAAATTCCTCTTTGTTTTGAAGCAATAAATTGGGGAAAACGCCAAAGTAAGTGTTGGCAGCATCGCCTTCCACGCCCATCAAACTCGGAACCTCTTTTGTTCTTAACGCACACCGCTTGTTTACCTCCAATGCCTTTACAGCTGTCTCCACTTCCAAATTGCTGCCATTATCTCTCATAAATCTTTGAAGAATAGTCCTATAGTTCTGTATTTTACCCGCAACAAACAATCGTGCATAATGCAATGCATGTTCTTTATCGTCTGCAATTTGATATTGTGCCTTTCTAAGCAATACATTGCCATGAACAGTTCCCTGAAACCGGCCGATGAACCGACCATTGGGCGACAAAAACGACAATGCCACGCCATTGTCAGCACATAATTTCATCAGGCCCGGACTTGTGCCTTTGTACCCAAATGTCACAATACCCTCAATATTGACGATGGGAATGCGGAATTTCTCTTCTTGGTTGACAGATACTACCACATTCATTCCGTCTTTGCTCAAGTAAGCATCGGGAGTGGTGACATACAAAACATTAAGAAGTTTCCTCATATAGATTCTTTTTCAGATAGTTAGTGACCATCAGCTTGTTTTTTGTGTCGGGAAGACAAATGTCACACAACGAACAATTTGAGCATTTGCGGCTTTTCGTGGCTTTCGGAACAATACCGCTGCTATAAATCTTGTGCATTTCATCTGCATATTCCTGTGTCGAAAACCTCAACGATTCATCCATCATAATTTCTTCCCTGCGCCTTGTTTCGCCATAAAATAAGAAGGCATGATCAATCTTTATATTGTGCATTTCTTCAAGGCAGATGACCTGGGCGGCCAATTGAACCGCGTCTCTCTCATCCGGTTTGGAATGGCCGCGTTTGTATTCCACTGGATAAGGCTTCCAATAACCCGGATAGGATGGATGCGTAATGCAGTTGTTTGGATTGTCAGAAGGGTGTAGTTCCACCACATCGGTGAATCCATACAGCCCCAATGCTTTCGATGCGATTGAAACGGAACGCAAGGAGACAAAATCACCGTTTTTCTGCCTATAAAAAGGATCATCCGCTTGCTTATGAAGAATTTGGCCTTCCGCAGTGAAGCGGTTTTCCTCCCATACCTGTTCGATGTGAATCAATGCCCATTGCCGGGGACAATACACAAAGTGCTGAATCCCCGACAACATGAGCATTTCATCTTCCTCATATTTCATGGGCTACTCAGTTATTCCTTTGTTTCCCCTTCCAGCGGCAATGCTCCCAAATATTTGTCGAAATCGCTTTGGAAAAGGCGATCCTGCACTATGCGGTATTTTTCAAATTCGGTTTCGGCATGTTGAACTGCATCTTCGTGGCTTACGCTTCCCGCATTGTCAAGCAGTGGCCGTTCGTCGCTGGTCAGGTAGGCATCGATACGTTTGGCCCAGTCTTCCATCGTCATCGGGATATGCTTCTTAGCACGGCTCTCGGCGAATTCCAGCACAGCCGTCACAATACGTCCCATATCCTCCAGTTCAAGCTGGTTCAGGTAATTCTTTGCAATCGCGACATCGGTTTTAACGATTTTTCCATCAGGGGCATTTTCCCATGTTGTCAGTCCCATGTGCTCCTTGTCGGCATCTGCCCTTTGCATGATCAGTTCTGCCGCTGTATGGCCATGCACGGCATAGTGCATTTTGTTCTGTACCATTTGGAAGAAGAGCTGGGTGGTCGGTGCCTCTCGGTTGTAATCTACGGAAGTGGCATAGATGTCCGTCAGTTTCTGGTAGAATCGTCGTTCGCTGAGGCGGATTTCGCGGATTTCGGCCAGCAGGTGCTCAAAATAGTCCTCGTTCAGGAAAGTGCCATTTTCCATCCGCTTCTTGTCGATTACGTATCCACGAATGGCGAACTGGTGCAGCACACTTGTACCCCATTGCCGGAACTGGGTTGCACGGAGGCTGTTCACGCGATAGCCCACGGCGATGATGGCATCGAGGGAGTAGAACTTGGTGTTGTAGGTTTTCCCATCGCCGGCAGTATGTGCAAATTTTGCACATACTCGTTCTTCCTTTAGTTCCCCTGATTCAAAAATATTGCCCAAGTGTTTAGTTATCACACTTCTATCGCAATCAAAAAGAGTGGATATTGCCTTCTGTGTTGCCCAGAGGTCTCCATTCCTGTAGTACACTTCAATGCCTTGTTCCTTTCCTTCAATCTGGAAAATAAGGAACTCTATGGTACTATTTCTTATCAAATGTTTTTCGGGCATGATGAGCTAAATAAGTTCTTCAATGGTTATGCCGGTGGGTAGATTTGATTTATCAATAGAAACTTGGTAGTCTTCAAATTGACGAGGAAATTCCACACCTTCTTTTTTATTGACTTTAACAAGTTCAAATAACTGGGCGGCACGGGCATTGCCAAGCTTTGACTCGTGTTTGAAAACAATGAGTGCACGGGCATTCATTTCTCCACGAGCAGCGGCATGGTCATGTTCAAAAGCATTTGCAAGGGCTTCCCAAAGAAGATTCAGATCATCTTTCGTGAAATGACACTTTTCCCCGTCAAAAGCTGACACATATCCGTGCATACGATAAAGGCCATAGCTGATGGTTGATTTATTGCCGAAGGTATTGTCTTTGGTTGCATCCTTATTGTCTGTTACACAACATCTTGTCAAGGAATGGGTGCGACTGTCGACAGAATCAATGCTACGAGAAAAAACAAATTGCACAGGTCCACGGACGACCCCCAGTCCTTCGCCTGTACTAAGAACAGCACCGAATGTACGGATGTCAAAATATTTGTCACACATGAAGATGCGACCTTTTTTCTCATCGTTATCCGCTTTTTTCTTTTCTTCATTTATGATATCATTCAATACATTTCCTTGCTTGATAAAGATATCATATTTTTCCGCATCAAGTTCACCAGCTTCAACCTTCAGCTGAATGTAATTGCGAACTTTACGCTTAATACAAACATCGGAAACCAGACCTTCTCTTGTTTCAAAATCAATTCTTGGCTGGTTGTCAAAATCTGGGTCACCATTTGGATTACCATCCTTTACATCGTAAAGGAAAACAAAATCATACCTGTTTTTAATGTAGTTTTCCATATCTGCATATTTATAAGTTAATACTATTTATATTGTCATTGTCATTTTTGTGGTTCCTTTGGAAATAATATCCTAATGCAAATTCTCCTTGTTCAATGGTGGTGAAACGTAATGGGAGGCTTCCCTTCTCACTGATACTCCCTGCTATCTCATTCAGTTCTTTTGCCAAATACCCTTTTATCTTGTGTTGATAGATGGGTACATTTTTTGTCAGCAAAGTACCAAAAATATTTGCCGGCTGTGAAGCTGCCGCTGTAAAAAAGCGGTCTTTGATACCACTGTTAACATTGCCCATAGCCTTCCACTGCATTGATTCAATGACAGCGAATAATCTGCCACACAAGTAGGCCACGCTTGTGTTGGTTTCATCTAATGTTGATTTCATATTTTTATTGGTATTTCGATTAATAATCAATTTTATAAGCGCTGCCCGTTCCTTTGAGAAGTAATCTTTTTTCCATATTCTATTCAGAACAGATTGTAAAACTTCTAAAGGAATTTTATAGGAATACCCTTTTATAGCTGCATTCCAAAGAATTGTACCCATTCTGGTTTTTGAGTTCAGGTCTGCTTTTGATTTTTCACCCGGTCGCTTGTCACGCTGGGTTGCATTTATCAACCATTTCAAAGGACTATAAACTTTTTCTCCCTTATCATCAACCACTTCAATGTCATGAAACCAATCGGCAAGATTTCTTTTGTAGTCATCCAAACTAATGGCGGTCCAGTCGCGAACTGCAATCCGAGCAGCAGCAGATGAAAGAGTGCAGCTGTAAAACATATTCGTATCAACAACAGAGCCCAAATGTTGCTTGCCATTCCAAACAGAATCAAAAAGCTTCTGGATTTCCTTCACATCAGGTGTGTCATACACAACAAACGGATCAAATTCTTCGGTTTCTTGTCGAGTCCAAAACAAAGCCACTGTGGAATCACTAATATTAATCCTGTGATTGTAGTGATAATGGGGCTTTTGTTTACCTTTTTTATCTTCTTCCACTGTGTACCCGTCAGATAAGAGAAAACGTAAACCATCAATATAATACCTTGCACATTCTCTGCAAATCGACGAATTCAGGTTTCCTTTTAATCCGTATGATTCAAAAGCCGTTTCATTAAAGGAAACTAATGCGCTACCTGCTGTTTGACCTTTTGGCATTTTAACTAATCCATGCGGTTCATCTAATACAGGGCTATTTGCTGTTCCACAAACAGAACAAATTCTACCATTGGCAACTTTTTGTTCTTTATCATGAAAATGTTTGATGATGGCCTCTCTGACTTCAGGCATGTCCAGAAATCTTGTTGTATCCACCATGAATGTAATATTT
>JAEEQA010000054.1 GCA_016285085.1 Bacteroidales bacterium | reverse complement strand
GTAACCTTTCGCATTTACATGTTTGGAAAGTGCGATGCACTGGTTCGGGCAGCCCGTGATGCAGACCGCGCAGCCTTTGCACTTTTCCGTGTCAATGACTAAAGCTCCTTTAAATGCCATAATGTTTAGAATTTAAGTTTTTAATAGGTTGATTATCAAATTTTTGATTCCTTACGCAATAAGGCCGCTAAAGTACGAAATTATTTTGGATTTTGGCTCACTGCGTTCGCATTTTTTTGGATTTTGCTCACTGCGTTCGCATTCAGGCAGGCTTACGCCTGCATTCTTGATTCTGCTCACTGCGTTCGCATTCAAGCAGGCTGTCGCCTGCATTCTTTATTCTGCTCGCTGCGTTCGCATTCAAGCAGGCTGTCGCCTGCATTTTTTATTTTGCTCACTTCGTTCGCATTTGGGTTCGCTGTCGCGAACATTTTTGTATTTAGAGCCCGACAAATCGCTTTTCTTCAAATAATCAACAAAATGAAGGATGGCATTGGATAAATCTTCACTTTTTTTTACAAGAGTTTTGTATTCATCCTCTGAAATATAGTGGCAGTCAAAAGCGCGGTGCAATTGACTTCGGACTTCACCACAAGAGCCACTAGAGACATATAAAAAGTAAACAAATTCTTTGTTTCCTCTTCTGTCAAAGCCTTCAGCAATATTATCCATAATGGAGCCTCCAGCTGCTCGTATCTGGCTAACAAATCTTAAATCTTTAGAAAAGGAATCATAATTTGTGATTTTATAAATTTCCTTACACAACTCTCTTGATAATTGCCAAATAGACAATTCTTCAAACTTTTTATATGTGGCCATAAAAACAAATTTTACATTCAAATAACAATAATACTTTCAAAATGTTCAAATTATTAATGCGAGCGTAGCGAGCAAAATCACCAATCCCGCGCAGCGGGTAAATGCTCGCGTCAGCGAGCCTAAATGGCGAACGCAGTGAGCCCGAATGCGAGCGCAAGCGAGTCCGAATGCGAGCGCAAGCGAGCTCCAAATAAAAAAAATGAGCGCAAGCGAATAATTTCCGAATCTTTTTTGTATTTTTGCCGCTCGTAAAATTTTATGTTTAACCAAAACCATTTTATTATGAAAAAACTTTTTACCCTTTTCGCCGCAATGGTGGCTGTCGTCGCCTTGAACGCTCAGACTGTTGATTACGAACTCATGGGCTATGTTGCAAACACACAAAGCCAAGATTTCATTAATGAAATCAACCTCAGTTTAACTGACGATCTCAACCCCGTTGTCATTCTCTACAACAATGGTCCGGATGTTCCCAATGCCAATGACACCATTTTCTTTGACATCTCCATTGAAGGCAATATGATTGGTTCTATGATGGGTATGGGTTCCAACATGGCTCAACTCACAGCAGGTAATGCCATGTACATCTCTGGACAGAGTCCTTTGTTCACCGCTGCTGACATGGAAGGTATGGAAGGCTCTTTCCAATTCTGCTACACTGTCCGCATCGGTGGCGCTGCTGTTGATCCCGTTTCCAGCAACAACCAAGCTTGCATCACCATCAACCGTGGTACCACTGGCATCAATGAAATCGCCGAAGGTGAAGTGAACGTCTATCCGAACCCCGCCACCACCGTTATCAACATCGACAACGCCGAAGGTGCCCAGGTTTCCGTTTTTGACATCAACGGCCGCATGATCACCAACGTTGAAAGCGCTTCTGCCAACCAGACCATCGACGCTTCCAACTTCGCCAAAGGCATGTACATTGTCCGCATCGCCAACGGCAACAACGTCATCACCAAGAAAGTCAGCGTTGTAAGATAATTACAACTCACTTTAAAGCCCTGAAATGAAAAAGGCGGCCAAAAGGTCGCCTTTTTTATAAGGACTTTTCAATATTTATACAACTACCCCGCACTACGTGCACCCCTTCTTCAAAAGAAGGGGAATTTTTTTATGCGCTATTTAGTAGCCTCGAAGAAATCGATCTCTTTCTGCAAGTTCTTGGGCAGGTTGTTCACACAATGGTGGCACTTCATCTCCAAGGTGTACATACGGCCGATGCAGTAGTTGGAGTGCTTGCAGCCGCTGCGTTCCTCGCCCGCCGCCAGCTTGTTGATGAAGTCGGTATCGTGTACCAACGCACGGGCCATCTGAAGGCCATCAAAACCGGCATCCAACACCTCTTCCATCTTGGCTTTGGAAATCAGACCGCCCACATACACGAGGGGCAGACTGAGCTGTGCGCGGAACTTCTTGGCATCCTCCAAGAAATAGGCCTCCTTGAACGGCACTTCGGGAATCATCAGCTTGCCGAATAGCCGCACGCCAATCTTGAGCCACCAGAACTTCCACGGATCCATGTAGTGAGTGAGGGTTTTGTAAGGCATGCAGCCGCGCATCACGGCCATCGGGGCCTTGCTCACGAAACCGGCCGTCAGCACCAGTGCATGGGCGCCGAGCTTTTCCAGCTCCTTCGCCACTTCGATGCACTCGTCGATGCCCAAGCCGCCCTTGAAACCGTCGTACATGTTGGTCTTCACGAAGACGGCCATGTCGTCGCCCGCCGCCTTCATCACCTCGGTCATCACCAGACGCATGAAGGTCATCCGCTGGTTGAGGTCCCCGCCGAACTTGTCGCGGCGGCGGTTGGTATAGGGCGACAGGAACTGGCTGATGAGGTAGCCGTGGCCCGCGTGGATCTCCACCGCGTCAAAACCGGCCTTGCGGGCCAGATTGACAGCGTTGCCGAAATCCTTGACCAAACCGTAGATCTCCTGCTCCTTCAACTGGCGGACGAAGGTGGGAGAATACAAGTTGAAGCCGCCGGACGCGCCCACGGGCATCTGGCCGCATGTGCTGCGGTGCGTCATGTTGCCGCAATGGCCCAACTGGATGGAGGCTTTCGCGCCCTCCGCATGGATGGCATCCGTCAGTTTCTTCAGGTCAGGGATGATCTCCTCCCGCATCCACAGCTGCCCGTCGAACGAGACACCGCTGCGGTTCACGGCGGCGTAAGCGATGGTGGTCATGCCGATGCCGCCCTTCGCGACAGCCGTATGGTAGTCGAACAAATCCTGCGACGGCTTGTTGCCGTAGCACATATTCTCAAAGGCGGCCGAACGGATGGTGCGGTTCCGCAACGTAAGCGGCCCGAAGGTGACAGGGGTAAAGATTTTCGATTCTGACATACAATATTTATATATGATGTGAAAAGTCGCAAATGTTGATAACGGGAATTTGGCCGCTATATTGTATTTCAAGTTAAAAGTAAAAAGTTAAAAGTAGAAAGTAAAAAGTATAAAGTTGCTTGCACACTACCCCTCTTCAAACGGAACTTCGTATTTTGCAATTTCAGTCATCATCTATTCGACGAAAAATCGTATTTTTGCCACCTTTTCAAAATAGATGAACTTTATGAATCTTCTAGCTTTTATCACATGGACTGTCAATCCGGTGGCTTTCAGCATCGGCAGCATGGAAATCCGCTGGTACGGCATCCTGCTCGCCCTCGGTTTTGTGCTGGCCTATATAACTTTACAGCAGATTTTCAAAAAGGAGGAGGTGCCGCAGAAAACATTGGACAACTTCTCCATCTGGACGATTGTGTGGTGCATTGTCGGACTCCGTCTGGGGCATTTCCTGTTTTACGAGCCGGAATTTTTGGTGGCGCACCCGTTGCAGGTGCTGCTTCCCATTGACGAAGAGGGACATTTCATCGGTTATCAGGGATTGGCGAGCCATGGCGGCGCCATCGCCATGATCCTGTGGATCATCTATTTCGCCTACACCCGCAAACTGAACTTCTTCTGGCTCATCGACCGGCTCACCATCGCCATTCCCATCGCGGCCGCCTTCGTGCGGTTGGGCAACCTGATGAACCACGAAATCATCGGCTCCGTCACCACAATGCCGTGGGCCTTCAACTTCATCTACGGCGGCTACGACTCCGACGGTTCCGCCATCGCCGGCACATTCCGCCACCCGTCGCAACTTTACGAATCCATCGTCTATTTCCTGCTTTTTGTCGGACTGACCGTCTATTACTTCCGTTTTGCCAAAGGGAAGGTGCCTCCGGGACGCACCACGGGCACGCTGTTGGTGGTCATTTTCACCGCCCGCTTCTTCATTGAGTTCCTCAAGGCCGACCAGGTGGCAAAGGAGGCGACCATGCTGCTCAACATCGGCCAGAAACTCAGCATCCCGATGATTCTGCTCGGCATCGGCTTCCTCGTTTACTCCTTTGTAAAAAAAGACAAGATTCCCGTTTACGACGGTCCGAAGGAAAAACCGGCGCCAAAATCGGAAAAGAAAAAATAAAACGACTGCCATTCAGAATATTATTGTACTTTTGCGGCCTTAAACAAGACATATCACTATGAAAAGAATTGCTTTTATCCTTTCCATCGTTTTAATTTCCTTATTTTCAATTTGTAACGCACAAACCAGCGAATCACCTGCCGGCACAATGGCCCGCCAGTTCGGCCTGTATGCCGCCTACGGAGATGCCATGAAAGCCACCCTTACCGTCACACCGGAAACCGATATGACATCCTACGTCAATCAGTTGAAAGATGAAATTGATTTGAATGGTGGTCTGGAAGATGTGAAAATTCTGAAAGAAAAGGCAAAAAAACAGAATGAAATGCACGTCACTCTTGCATTCTTATGCAAAAAAGAGGGTGTTGTCATTGAAAGAACTTACACCCTCCTTAAAGTGAACGATACTTGGAAAATCGCGACGGACAAACTATAGTCCGCGTTTTTCAATCAGTTTCTGCATGATTTGAATGGCATTGGTGGCGGCTCCCTTGCGGAGATTGTCTGCCACAATCCACATGTTCAACGTTTTAGGCTGTGACTCATCACGGCGGAGGCGACCCACAAACACTTCGTCTTTATCTTTTGCAAAACGGGGCATCGGATAGAGGTTGGCTTCGGGCGTGTCCTGCACGATAATGCCGGGCATCTCTTCCAGCAGACGGCGGACTTCGGCCAAATCGTACTCGTTTTCAAACTCCACGTTCACCGCCTCGGAGTGACCACCGAACACAGGAACGCGCACCACCGTCGCCGTGACCATTATCTTGTTGTCGGAAAGAATCTTGCGGGTTTCATTCACCAGCTTCATCTCCTCGGAAGTATAACCGTTGGCCTCAAAGGAACCGCCGTGGGGCAGCACGTTCAGGTCGATTTCGTAGGGATAGACCTTCTCACACGGTTGTCCGGCACGCTCGGCATTCAGCTGGGTCACCGCCTTCATGCCCGTACCTGTAACCGACTGATAGGTAGAGATCACCAAACGATGGATTTTGTACTTCCAATGCAACGGCGCCAATGCCAGCACCATCTGGATGGTGGAGCAGTTGGGGTTGGCGATGATGCGGTCGGCGGGCGAAACCGCGTCAATGTTGATTTCGGGGACGACGAGCGGGATATGCTCATAACCGCGCCATGCCGACGAGTTGTCGATGACGGTGGTGCCGACCTCCGCGAACTGCGGGGCGTACATCAGGGAGGCGGAACTGCCGGCGGAAAAGATGGCGAAGTCGGGGCGGGCGGCGATGGCCTCGGCCACCGAAACCACCTTGCAGCTGCGTCCGGCGAACCCCACCTCCTTGCCTACTGAACGCTCGGAGGCTGCAGGAATGAATTCGCAACTTCCAAAACCTCTCTCTTCCAATACTTTGCGCATAACGCTTCCCACCAATCCGGTGGCACCGACCAAAGCAATTTTCATATTTCCAAATTTTTTATTAATAAATGTTAATCCCTCTTGAAATTGGGGTTGCAAATATAGTAAATTTGCCGCACCGAAAGGCAGAAATTTATTTAAAAATCCAAGTGATTATGAATCGCCATAACCTGTTTATTATCTGCATTTTGCTACTTATTAACATCTCTGTAAACGCCCAGTTCAGCGATGACTTTTCGGACGGGAATTTCTCCGAAAATCCGAAATGGGAAGGCGACACGGCGCAATTCATCGTCAATGGGGCGCTACAGCTGCAACTGAATGGAAACGAAAGCGGCAGGGCACTGCTGATGACGGTAAATCCGTTCCATGAAGAGGCAATGGAATGGCGTTTTTTCGTCAAATTATCGTTTTCTCCCTCGGGAAACAACTACGCCCGAATCCATCTGACTGCAAACCAGTCCGTTGAAAATAACAATACTTTAACAGGATTCTTTCTTCAGCTGGGCGAGGCGGGAAGCAATGACGTTCCCGAACTATTTTACCAGGAAAACGGAGCAGCCACCTCTGTTTTACGCTGCGAACGATTCATCGCCAGCGGAGTGGCCCTATATATAAAAGTGATAAAAGAATCGGGGAACCAGTGGCGGCTATTTGCAGCAGAAAGCAGGGAGGGAATCTATGAGGAGATCGGCAGCGGCGAAAGTCCGCCCCTGGATGAAGAATCCGTATTTTCTCAAAACCAATACTTTGGAATCGAATGTGTTTATACTTCGGGGAACAAGACAAAGTTCTATTTTGACGACTTCTACTGCGGACCGCTACTGATAGATACTGTGCTGCCGCATGTAGTGAAAGTCACCGCAGACCGGCACTTCCCGCAGAAACTGGAGGTACTTTTCTCGGAGGCTGTTTCTGAAAATGCGCTGGAGGCCAGCCATTACACCATTCCGGAAAATCTCGTCCACCCGGCGAGTTGCCGTTTTACGGATGAACAACAACGGAGCGTGGAACTTCTCTTTGCCGACAATTTCACCGAGAGAGAAAACTATCACCTTCTCATTGAAGGAGTTGCCGACCTCAACGGAAACATAATGACGGATACCCTCCTTGCCTTTCTTTTCTATACCCTACGACGAAACGAGGTGGTTATCAGCGAGATTATGGCGGATCCGTCGCCGCCGGTGGGATTGCCCTCCAGCGAATACATGGAACTCCACAACCGACTTCCGTTCGACATCACGCTGAATGGCTGGACGTTGCGGATTGGAACGAACGACCGTACGCTGACGGACGTGACGATTCCCGCAGAAGGAGAGGTCGTCGTCGTATCGGCTGCCACGCTTGACTTGTGGGACAGCACGCTCAACCTCTGCGCCGTCAATTCCTTCAGCCTCACCGACGACGGTCAGCGGCTGACCCTGTTGTCGGACGAGGGCGAAACGATTCATTATGTGGCCTATAAGAAGGCATGGCACCGCAACCCGCTGAAACGGGACGGTGGCTGGTCGTTAGAGATGATAGACACCGACAACCCGTGCGCCGGTGCCGACAACTGGGATTCGTCGGTGGCGGCGGAGGGCGGCACTCCCGGCACAAGGAACTCCATAGCTGCCGACAACAAGGATGCCGCACGACCCGCCATCGCAAAGGTAACCGTGCCGGACGACCGACACGTGCGGGTGTTCTTCACCGAGCCGGTCATCGCAGACACCGCCGCCGCAAGGACCGTGTTCAGCATCGACCGAGGCGTGATGGTAGCGGCGGCAAGCGAGAACCCGCCGGACTTCACCTCGGTGACACTCACACTCAATCCACCGTTGGCCGCACGCACCGTCTATACCCTGACCCTGCACGACACCCTCTGCGACTGCGTCGGCAACCGGCTGTTGGACGGGGACTTCGTCACTTTCGGGCTGCCGGAAACGCCCGTTGCCGGCGACCTCATCCTCAACGAGGTGCTGTCGAACCCCCTCGGCGATACCGACGGCGACTATATCGAGCTGTACAACCGCTCCGACAAGATTCTGGACTTGGGGAAGATGCGGCTTGGTTCGGGCAACGGGGAGGTGCCTGACAACGCCGTGGAGTGCGTTCCCGACGGATTTCTGCTGTTTCCCCAGCATTACGCAGCCATCTGCAAAAACCGCGCCCTCACCCTTGAGCAGTACGCGCCGCCCTTACCGCAATATCTCCTTGAGAACGAGAAACTTCCCTCCTACCCCAACGATGCGGGGACGGTGCACCTGTTGGATGCGGAACTGAACCCGCTTGATCGTTTCAGCTACGACGTTTCGATGCACTATCCCCTGCTCCTCAGCACCGACGGAGTGGCATTGGAACGGATTCACCTTGACGGACCTACGCAAGACAACGACAACTGGACGTCGGCGGCGGAGGGGTACGGATGGGGCACTCCGGGCTACCGCAACTCGCAATACTCGGAGGCGGGCGGCGGTGACGAGGCGGTGACGGTGGAGCCGGAGGTGATTTCGCCCAACGGCGATGGCTACCACGACTTTGCCGAAGTCTTCTGCCGCTTCCCCACGACGGGACAACGGGCCACTATCGACATCTACGACCGCGACGGGCACCGCATCCGCAGGTTGAGCGACAACCGGATTTGCGGAACGGACGAACGTTTCCGGTGGGACGGGGTAACGGACGACGGGCGCACTGTGAGCAACGGACTGTACGTGGTTTTCGTGAGGGTGTGGAATCTGGAGGGACGGACGAAGAACTTCCGCAAGGTGGTGGCCGTGGCGCGGGAGTGAAAAAAAATCGTACTTTTGCACGTTCAAAAATCACAGTATGAAAGAAAACAAATACGCCTTCAGTCTTTTCGTCATCGGGTCGCTGTTCTTCGTGTTCGGCTTCGTGACATGGCTCAACAACATCCTCATCCCGTTTTTCAGAACCACATGCGAACTTACTGACTTCCAGTCCTCGTTCGTGCCCTTCGCCTTCTACATCTCCTATTTCGTGATGGCGATTCCCTCGTCCGCGCTCATCAAAAAGGTGGGCTACGGCAACGGTATGATTCTGGGCTTGGTGACGATGGCCATCGGCTCCATCATCTTCGTGCCCGCGGCGATGACCCGACAGTTCGGTTTCTTCCTTGTCGGCCTGTTCGTGCAGGGACTGGGGCTTTCCATCCTTCAGACTGCCTCCAACCCGTACGCCACCATCCTCGGGCCCATCGAGACGGCGGCCCGGCGCATCAGCCTGATGGGTATCTGCAACAAAGTCGCCGGCATGATCGGCATCCTCGTCCTGTACAAGGCCCTTTTCTCCTCTACTGAGAAAGAGGTGGAACTGCTGCAGACAATGCCCGCCGGACCCAACCGCGAATTTCTGCTTCAGCATCTTTCCAACCAGATTATCCTCCCCTACATCATCATCACCGCCATCCTGATCCTTCTGGTGCTGTTCCTGAAATTGGCCAAACTTCCTGAGCCCGAAGTGGAAACAACGCAGTCGGACGGAAAGGAAAAGTCAATATTCAGCTATCCGTACCTGTGGCTCGGTGCCCTCGCCATATTCTTCTATGTCGGCGCGGAAGTCATCGCCATCGACTACCTTGTGCGCTACGGTGAATTTTGGGGAATGCCCATTTCCGCAGGCAAAAACTTCGGTGTCTATGCCCTCATCGCCCTTGTGGTGGGTTATCTGGTGGGCATCGTCACCATTCCGAAGTTGATCTCGCAACGCAAGGCCCTCATCATCCAACTGTTCATTTCCATCGCGCTCGTCATCGCGGCGGTCGGGACGAAAGGGATGGTGTCGGTGGCGTGCATCATCATGCTGAGCTTCGCCCATGCCATCATGTGGCCCGCCATCTGGCCTCTCTCCATCCACGACCTCGGCAAGCACACTGAACTGGGTTCAGCCCTGCTCATCATGGCCATTGCCGGCGGTGCCATCATTCCGCTGATTTACGGCAAGTTGTGCGATGTCATCGGCAACCAAGTCGCCTACTGCATCCTTTTCGTCAGCTACCTCTACATTCTCTTCTTCGCCACCATCGGCTACAGGATTAGTGATTAGTGTATAGTGATTAGTGTATAGTGATTAGTAATTAGTAATTAGTAATCATATTCCCAATAATCGTATAACCATAAAACAAAAAACTATGAAGAAAGTTATCCACACCGACAGAGCGCCGAAGGCCATCGGACCTTACAGCCAAGCTATTGAAAACAACGGAATGTTATTCATCTCAGGTCAAATCCCGGTTGATCCCGCCACCGGCAAAGTGGCCGAAACCATCGAGGAGCAGACCGAACAGGTGATGAAAAACATCGGTGCCATTCTGGAAGAGGCCGGCTACACCTACGCCAACGTGGTGAAGACCACCTGCCTGCTGAGCGACATGGCCAACTTCAAGCCGATGAACGAAGTTTACGCCAAATATTTCAACGAGAATCCGCCGGCCCGCGCAGCCTTTGCCGTGAAAGCCCTCCCGATGGGCGTGATGGTGGAGATTGAAAGCATCGCCATCAAATAGAAACCGATGAAAATCGGCATCATCTCCGACACCCACGGTTACCTGCATCCCGAAGTCGAGAACTTCTTCAAGGGGTGCGACGAAATCTGGCATGCCGGCGACATCGGCAGTTCCGACATCTTGGACGAACTGCGCTACATTGCGCCGGTGCGTGCGGTTTACGGCAACTGTGACGACTGGGATATCCGACGGGAAGTGCCGGAATCGTTGGTGTTTCCCTGTGAAGGCCACAAGGTCGCCATCATGCACATTGTGGGCAACGGGAACTACTATTCAACGCCGGCACTTGACCTTATTGCGGCGGAAAAACCCACGATTTTCGTGGCGGGGCACTCCCACATCCTGAAGGTATTCAACGACCAAAAACACCAGCTTTTGTACATCAATCCCGGCTCCGCCAGCCGCTTCGGTCATCACATTCGGCTGACGTTCCTGCGGCTGGAAATCAACGGGAAGGAACTGAGCCATCTGGAGGTGTACGACGAGGCGAAATAAGGCTCGCTGACGCTCGCATTTAGGCAAGCTGACGCTTGCATTCTTTATTCTGCTCACTTCGTTCACATTTAGGCGGGCTAAAGCCCGCATTTATTTCTTCGCTGCGCGAATATTTTGGCAGGCTACGCCTGCATTATGAAAAAATCCCCCGTACCATTCGATGCGGGGGATTTTGGTATTTTGTAGGGATGCCATAATATGACATCCCTACAATTACATTATTATTCGGCATTGTGGACACAGCGGACACTGAATCCCGTAGGCATTGTAGCCGGGATAATCTCTACCGTGCCGCAAGCAGAACCAAATTCGCAAGCATGGACAATTGTGGTGGCCCCTGGAGTGTAGGACCAGAGGTAGCCTCTCACCAGCAAATACTCATAACGTTCAAGTTCCGCATTGTAGCGACCACCAGGCTCCATCGTGAAACCGCTGAGGTTCGTACCCGGAGTGAGCCAATGTTCGATGGCGTTAAGTTCCTCGCCTTCCCAGTGTGCCATCAGGTCGGCAAAGTCCTCGTCATCAGGCATGTGCCAGCCGTCGGGGCAGATACCCTGCACCTGCGTCGGGATGGAACGCACCGGCGCGACACGGGTGGAGGCATTGTAGGTGTACAGTTTGCCATATATCGTATCCTCCGGATTCTGTTCTGTTCCCGGATACTGCATTGGAGCGGGGGTAATCGGTGTACCGTCGGTGTACAATGTGGAGCGTGCATTGCGAGCCGTCCAACAGTTGCATCCCACCTGTACCGTAGGATAAGAAATACCGTCACCATCTGTCACCCAGTGGTCATTGCCACACGGCGGGTAGTTCACCGTAACCATCTGTTGGTATTCCACATAGGCACCACACTCATCCATCACTTTCCATGTAATCGTGTAGGGGCTGTTTTCAACATTATAACGATGGGCAACCGGAACACCTATACTATCGAGAGTCACTGTCATACTGCTCATATTATTGATAAGCGTATGGTTCAGTTCGAGGAGGGTGTCACACATACCGTACTTCAATGTCACCGTTGTGTCGGGACATGTGAACTCAACGTTACCCGGAGTCAGCACTGACGGACGGACGGTGATATTGAAAGCGGTGTCAAGGGTGTTGCTCATCAAATCCTCAATATGAACCGTGTAGTGGTCAGGAGTCAAATCTGTCAGGCTAATATTATCATCTGTGGTACTGTTGTTGGTGTAACCCATGTTCACGCCTGTTACTGTATAGGTGTAACGTGGAGAGCCAGATTTGCCACCCGTGATGGCGATCACAGCCGCACCGTCATTCGCGCCGTAACAGATCACGCTGTCAACAGTGAGTGTAACTGACATCGGCTCAATGACTTCTACCGTTACTGTGAACTCGCAGGAGTCGGCGTTGCCCGCTCCGTCTTCCGCTATCCACCGCACCGTCGTCTCGCCCTCGTTGAACACCTGTCCGTTGAGCGTGGTGTTGGGCGTTGTCACTGCCGTTGTCGCGCCGAACAGCTTGTAGGTCACCGTCACTTCGCCGCTGTTGTCCGCGGCTGTCACGTTCCAGCTGTTGTCAGCGTGTACGTAAGTAGTGCCATTGTTCGGCTGGACGCTCTGGGCTCCGATGCTGGCGCAGCTCACGCCCGCCGTCGGGTCGGTCGGATCCGTGGCCGTGGAGTCGCAGCCGATGCACGGGACCGTCCCGTCAACCGTGACCGTGAACTCGCAGGAGTCCGCGTTGCCCGCGCCGTCCTCCGCTATCCAGCGTACCGTCGTCACACCCTCGTTGAACACCTGCCCGTTGAGCGTGGTGTTGGGTGCTGTCACTGACGTCGTAGCTCCGAACAGCTTGTAGCTCAGTGTGACCTCGCCGTTGTTGTCCGTTGCCGTTATGTTCCAGCTGTTGTCGCCGTGCACATAGGTCGTGCCGCTGTTCGGCTGTACATCCTGGGCGCCGATGCTTGCGCAGCTCACGCCTGCCGTCGGGTCGGTCGGGTCGGTCGCCGTCGAGTCGCAACCGATGCATGGGGCCGTATCATCGCCACTCTCTACCGTAAATGTGACGGAGCAGGTCTCTTCTTCATTACAGTCATTTCTAATAATATAGGTAATCGTATACGTACCCACACTATACAGGTTGTTGTCCGCCTTTCCCTGTCTTTCTGTTACACGTGCGTTATTGAGGTCAGGAGCGAAGGTCGGATCATCAAGTTCGACCGTCACAAAAGTCTCACCTGGCAGCACTTGATAAGTTGCGGCAGCCGTAGGACAATTTATCACATGCAATGTGTCGGGTTCATTAATGTCGATCGTAACAGAATCAGAATAACATCCATGAACATCTTTGACCAACACTTTATACATTCCAGCAGCAAGGCCGGAGAACGATGTCATTTGTGTACTATTCTGGAACAAGGTATACGTGAAGGGTGCCTCGCCGTCCGTGATGGTGGCAGATGCCATGTCAATTATACCCGTTGTTCCACCATTACACGCAACATGTGTCACGGGCACGTAATCAACCACCGGGTTTGAACGCACAAGTATTTGCAACGAGTAGGTACTGTCGCAACCCAAAACGGCATGGTATACCGAATCGATGGTATAATCGCCCGGCACGGAAATGTCAATGCCGTGGAATCTGTCCACATCATAAAGCTGGCTGGAAGCGCATACCGTATCATACATGACATAATGGTAGGAAGGATTGACTGTGACTTCCGTAGAGTCAAAGGCATCCATGCCCACATTTGCCTCTTCATCGGTAAACACATACGCCTCCCAACCTTTTCTTGCACCCGTCTTATAACAATCCGATTGCCATACCACCGTAAGACTGTTCCCTGTCGAAGTCATTGTATCAATGTCTGTGAACAAAGGACCTTGATAGCCGACAAAAGGCTCATGGAGGAAATCGTTATTCATCAGATTATCGAAGTCAAGGGGACCTTGCACCACAGCAAGCCAGTTATCATACTCACAATCTCTGTTATCCAACTCTATATATTTGAAATAGATTTTCACATGGGCATTAGGATTCGCTGCCGTGAAAGTCTGCATCCATCTCACGCGTGAGGAATGATAATTTTCGTCAGGTCCGCCTTCATCATAGAAAAGCACGCTGTCAATTCTGGTGAGCAGCGTTGTGTCGCCGCTAACCGCATTCGTGAGGTAGAGTTCCTGCACGTTGAATTTATGATCCATGGGATAGGCCGGACACATTTCATCCGTACCCACAGCCGCATAGACAACGGTGTCTTGGGTGAGGTTGGCGATAGTGGCATGTCCTTCGTTTCCGGACAGCACCGTATCGGAAGCCAATACCGAGGTAAAGTCGCTGTTATACCACACGAAGTACTGCGGGTAGTCGGTAAGGGAGGTGGTGGAGGTCAATTCCAAGTCATCCCCTTGACAAATAGTGGTCGTCTGCGGAGAAGCTGTGAGAGCCAATGTGTTCATATACGGCAGGGTGTTCATCACTGCCTTGGCGGCTGTAAGTTGGTTCTCTGGATGCATTTGCGCTGTAAACACCGCTTCAAAACCGGGCTTCTCCTCCGCATCATCACTACCGTAATAAACCCACCCCAAATAGAGGATATTGGTCAGACTATTGTAGGAAATATCAGACATTTGACCTGCATACATCATAAGTCTTGACTCATCCTCCAGATCGAGATTCCCGAGTGAATCGGGTTCGCCAAAGACAAAGAATGTGTATTCTGGATCGGTATCCAATGTCGGAACCTCCACATGAATGGTGGAACCGGAATAGGTCTGCAGCTTCAAGATGTTGACATGTATAGCGTCATTCACCACAACACTATAGTTTCCGTTCTTGCCACCATCATCGTAAACCACGAGACTGTCAACAGCTCCCACAAAGAGTGTCGTGTTGTTCATGTCCTCTGTGAAAAGATACTCCCTAAAGTTGTCGTGATTATCCACAAAAGCCAGCGGACATGTGTTATTTTCATTGTTCATGAACACATAATAGGTAGAGGTACCTAACTGTCCGGGAATGTACAAGCTGCTCGCGCCAGAATAGATGGTGTCGGACAGCAATACTTCGTCCACATCGCTGTTATACCAAGTGTAGATCTGCGGGAATACGGGATCGGATGATGAAGCGGTCAAAAGTGCCGGGCTGCCATAACACACCGTGTCGTTAGTCGTGACGACATTAGCTGTGGCAGCAGAAAGTTTCACCGTCACATCCACCTGTTCCATCTTTGAAAGGATCTCAGTGGAGGAAGCGATATTAATGACCGTGGCTTCAAAAGAGAAAGTATTACCTGTTTCACGAGAAAATTGCAAATGCATATTGTTTCTCAAAGAGGTGAATGTCACATCATGGTAGGTACCGGCACTATATTCAGCGTACTCCATATCCACTTCGTCATCAGAAAGTTCCATGTATCCTCCACTCATTACAATTTCATCGAAATGTATCTGGATCACGCCCTCTTCCGCAGTGAAATAATAATCATAGTTATAATCGTCTGATCCGGTTCTGTTGATGGCCGTCGGGGTGAAAACCCTGATGCTGTCATTAGGTGCCACCTGTGTCCCTAAACCTGACATAGCTGCCGTAAGCGGAATTTCCGAATAGGCTCTCGGCAAACCGACAGTGCTCATCACACAGCTTACGGTGTCGGAATATACCATCGCATAATAGACGGCATCAGCATAGTGTGCAGGCAAAGACAACACAGAAGGTGATTCAGAAGCATTGTGCAGCGTGTCACGCAACAGTTCCTGCATTTCACTGTCATACCATACGTAATACTGCGGATACTCCAGATCGGCGCTGGCCGACACTTCAGCCACTTGTCCGATACAGACGGTGTCCGAATACATTGTAATGGCCGTTTCGGGCACAGAGCTGATCACTATGAAGACCTTGGCTGTATCCATATCGGCCTGCTGGTTCACCGGCATGATGAGCGCCTCCCAACCGTCACTTCCCGACGTTGAAGCACTTTCGAAACGGAAGGTCAAGTACTTTCCTGTCGAGGTGAACGAAAGTGAAGCATAATCGTCCTCATCCTCCATGTGGCCCACCTTTCCTATAATGGCAGCATTGTCAGCCGTAGCGGCATCGTAGATATATAATGTGTCGCCCTCCAGGATTCCATCTTTATCCGCTTCGTAAAATTTCACCAGCAAGTTGCCCTGAAGTGTCTGGAAAGTGTGGGTGTAGTCAGAATTATGGTCATGGTAGTAATTGGACCCTTCGGCAGCGTCGTAGAACTTGGCCGCATCCGACGCAGACAACAGTGTGGTCTGATTATGGACCTCTGAATTAAGATGCACGGTGTGAAGGGTGGTAATAGGTGCCAGTACGGTTGGACAGTTGTCCGCGTTCCCCACTGAAACATAGTAATTCTGATCCTGATACTGGTAGTAACCCGGGGCGGTAAACTCGGAGTATGTTTTGGTCACACCATCCACAGTGTCTTTCAGCAGAAGTGTACGTCCATCCGGCGAATACCATGTGAAATATTGCGGATAGCCGAGCAGGCTTTGGGTTTCAGTGGTGGCCTGCGCAGTAAGTTGTGCCTCGCTGCCGTAACAGACGGTGGCGTCGGAAACCACAAGATCCAATCCCGGAGTGGGCTGTTTGACAGTGATATTGGCGGATACCAAACCAAAATTACCGGTTGTCATCTGATTATCGCCATCTTTCACGCCAACCAAAATATCATATCCGGCATAAGGATTCACAGGTGAATTGGTGTACCAACGGAAAGTCATCATACCCGTGGTGGAAACGTATGTATTCCCTGCATAGCAATATTGTTCGCCGGAATTACTTTCAATAGTTCCATCATAAACCATCAATTCCGCATTGTTGGTAGTCCGGTTGATCACATTCACGGTCACCTGCTTGCCTGCCGGAGCTGTGAATGTATAAGTCCATGGATCGTCATACGGTACGGATGTACTATAGTTTCTGGTTGGGCCGCCCTCGTCATAGAACGAAACAGCCTCACCCTCGGCAAGTGTATAAGAACCGCCCGTGGTATTGGCATTGAGGAAAATAGAACCGTAGTATGGCGGAAGTACTGGACAGTTGCCCTGTTCTGTAGCATTCACATAATAGGTGGCATTGCCTAATACTTGAGTGGAAAAAGTATTCTCATTGCTGACCACAGTATCCATTTCCAACAGGTTGTACTCCGTATCAAACCATGCGAAAACCTGTGGTGATGGGATGCTCGTGCTGGTGGCAACAAGCTCCACTGCGTCTCCGAAACAAGCCTCACCGTCAGTTACAGAAATATTTGAATTGATTGTTGGCTGCTTAAAGGTTACGGGAACAGCCGCCAATTCGTCAAGGTTGTGTGGGGTGATGGCATGCACATAGCCTGCAAAGCCGCCGGCAGTGTTGGTAGTGCCGCTACTCTTGTAAAAACGAATGTAAACATAATCCGTATTTGACACTACTATGT
>JAEEQA010000053.1 GCA_016285085.1 Bacteroidales bacterium | reverse complement strand
GTTATCGACGGAGAGTGCGCTGTTTTTGGTGAAAAATGCGCGGTCGAAGCCGGTCAGACCGGGCTTGGTCTCGTGCTCATAGAGCTCATCGTAGGAAAGGTTGTAGTAAATTTCGGTCGGATTCACGACACCGATTTCTGCTAATTGTTCGCGGATGTTTTTCATATAATTCTTTGTTTATTAATTAATTGCGAATAAATAAAGGGGTTGCAAAGCAATGTGCAAAGGTAAGATAAAATGTCATACAAAAGGGTCAGGAAAAAATTTTTTGGAAGGGCGGGGAGGGGAGGGAAAAAAGTCGTACTTTTGCCGCCGGAGAGATGGCGGAGTGGTCGATCGCGGCGGTCTTGAAAACCGTTGACCTTAACGGGTCCGGGGGTTCGAATCCCTCTCTCTCCGCAGCCCATCAATCAAAACCCTGCGCAGCAGGGCTTTGATTGATGGGCTGCAGGGATGCCCGCGGCGGCGGAAGGGATATATAATCCCCTCGTTGGTATTGTGCCACACAGGGCAATGCCATGATGCACAGGGAAAGGGTGAAATGTGAGATTCCGGAGAATTGTTGTGTGACATTGATATTGGTGGCGGACAAACAGAGTGAGTATCTGTACAACCACTATGGCCGACATTCTCGTCGAAAAAAGAATCCGGAAATGCCCCAAAAACCTTGTCTGATTGAATTTTTTTAATGGAAAAACCACACAATAAACTCAACATAAAGTCGTTACAAAACACAGGTGATGAAGGATAAAAATGTGGGGGGGTAAAACTCTTATGGTGGATATGCTAACGGAAATCAAAAAGAAGTACCTAAACCCATTATTCATTAGGATTTGTATGAAATCTATTAAAAGATTTATTCTTTTCACAGTTATAGTTATTACAGTTGTCTGCTGTAATTCAACTAAAAAAGAAAAATTATTGCTGAATATGGATATTGAAAAATTATACAAATGCAATCAATTCTATATTACAGATAACTATTTATATTTGTTGTTTTATAACCCTGCTTCACCTGATTCCTTCAATCCGTTTGCAATGGATCCATACATTATTTGTTACAACGATAATTGTGATTGTCTCGATTTTAAACAAATAAATACGACAAAGATTTTTCTTCAAAAAGCAGATACAATATATTTAATCGGTCAAGAACAATATGTAAGAAATAAAAAACAGCAGAAACGACTCAACAATAAATTTATTAAATTTATAATCCCCCCTCCAAAAACTAGAAATGTTTGCAACAAAGTGATAGAGTCATTTCAACTTGATACCTTAACAATGAATGTTAAGGTTAAATATAGAGAATATCAATCACTGACCGTGGGGCTGTGTGACCCTTATTTTTTTCAAGATAGTACACTTCTTTATTCCAATCAAGATAGTATATATAAACTTTCGGATTTTATTTTCCATTCAACAGAAAATAATCAATATATAACTTATATTTATTTTGTTTCAGACCAAACTATAAATGAGAAACTACTCTTCGACAATACTATAATACTACAAACTTTTTATGATAATCTATACAAATATATTTGCCATAACGACTAAAAGAGTAGACATTGTTGTGATGAAGGATAAAAATGTGGGGGGGGGGGTAAAACGAGGAGGCCGATATATATAAATTTAACAAATTAAAACGCTAAAGACTATTTTAGTAATGAAAAAATTTTTTCTCATTTTCTGCACCTTGTTTTTTGGATGTTTATTGGTTTATGCTCAGGAAACTATGGACACAAGTAATGCGGAATTCAATGAATGTTCACATTTGTCATTTGGAGCAATAACAGGAGATACTATCTTTACGTCTTTTTGTGCAAATTATCTTTTAAAGACATATTCTTTTCAAACCACTTATTGTCATGGACAACCTTGTGCATTAATGATTTATAGTGAAAACAACCCTAAAAGACCATTAGTAGCAGAATTTTTAATAGAAAATAACGATTATAACCGAAGCGATTATCACTGCAAAACAATTTATAATAAAATTTCAGTTTGTTATAGAAAAAAACTTCTCAAGGTGTACTTGAAGAAAAAAGGAGTTGTACAATATAAACAAATATCGTATTTAGCTGGTTTTTAGTAGCTGTGATGAAGGATAAAAAAGCGGGGAAGGATAAAACAAATTGGGAGGTAATTGAAAAGAACCATGGAAATGGACAGAAGTACACTAAAAATCATGCTGATTCAATGCTGCATTGCTGTGGCATTGTTGATGTCGTCATGCTCAAATTCAGGCCTGAATTCCAAGTATGGAATTGCGTTTAATCTTGAGCGCAATAAGATCGGTTTGCCTGTTTTGGATTCAACCTGGACATATTCTCGAGCAATTGGTGTTATAGGGGGCGGGTGGATAAATCCCAATTGCAAAAAAGACACTCCTTGCTATTACAAAAAAAAATTTCTCTGCAATGACGATAGAACGATGTTGTGGGAGGAAGATATGTATGTTGGCCCCAACAAATACACGACGGTAGATGGCACATTTGAGGAGACTCTATACATTACGTATTATTTTAAAGATAAAAGATGGAAATATCTATGGAGAAAAGGGGTCACCGTAGAGAATAGTCGTTGGGAGTTTGACGAATACATAGAAATCAGTTCAAAAGAAGCAGACTCTCTGTTAACTCTTTGGGGGCTTAATTGACCATATTAAAGAATCCGTTGTATGATGAAGGGTGAAACTGTGGCGGGCTGACTTCCGCGATACTCGTGCCATCGGCACGATATCCTATTAACCTCGCACCAAACGAAGTACGGTGTGAGGTAGGGGATGCCAGCCAAGTCACCCGCGTGCCGGAGGCACGCTACAGCACAGAGGAGGTGGCGTGCCTCCGGCACGCAGTTTGCCACTCGCATGCAGCCACCCCACACAGCAGGGCTGTACGGGGTTTATAGGATACCGTGCTTTCAGCACGCCGGCCTCAAGACAACCTCCATCGGTCCATCCGTTGCGTGGTGAAGGATAAAAATGCGTGCGGGCTAAAACTGAAATATTTTTGTATCTTTGCCGCGTTTTTGAATACAACTATGTCAGGGAAAGATATTTGCAAGTACCTCAAATCGGTTCGGCGTGCGGTGGCGGAGGCCAATGGCATCGAACTCGACATTTCCGAATGTTCGTTTGAGGGAAGATGCCCGGGCACCTGCCCCAAGTGCGAGGCGGAGGTGCGGTCTTTGGAGTCGGCCTTGTCGGCCCGCAGGCGCATGGCCCGGAAAGTGGCGCTCCTTGGCGTGGCGGCGGGATTGTCCTTCGGGGCTGTCACGTCGGTATCCGCACAGTCTGAGATAGCGAATGACAGCCTTGTTGCGCTTCCTCCTGACAGCACCGACGAGTGGACTCTGCCGGATTTGGTCGGTGAAATTCCTCTTGAATTTTATAATGATTTTGATGTTCCCCCTCAGTTTGTCGGCGGGACGGATTCATTGATCAGGTATCTTGCTGAAAATTATACCCTTCCCAATATGGGAGAACGGGTGTATAAAGGGACTATTCTGGTGGAGTTTGTCATTGAAGCCTCGGGCAAAGTCTCAAATCCTAAAGTGATTCTTGGATTGGATCCGTTGTTGGATGCGGAAGCCCTGCGCGTGGTCTCCTCGATGCCGCCGTGGAAACCTGCAGAGAAAGATGGGAAACCTGTTAGGGTATATATGCAGGTTCCCTTTCGTATTTGGATGGAGGACTGATTGACAGGTGATGAAGGGTAAAAATGCGGGGGGCATAGCTCAATGGTAATAAAATGAAAAAAGTTATCTATGTAGGATTGTGTGTGGCTGTTGTAGAGACGCAAAATTTTGCGTCTCTACAGATAGATGGTTAATTGCCCGCACCATTCCGCCGCGAGCGCAGCGAGCGGCGGAACCTCCATCGGTTCGTCCGTTGCTGACGAAGGAAAAAACCAAAAAAAATCCTGCGCGTGTTTCCACCACAGGATTTTTTGTTGGGGTCGCAAAGGGAGGCTGCGAAAGATTATTCTCCCATGTTGAAGTCTTTTGCTTTTTCAGCTACTTTATCGACAAAATCCTTATATCTTAATCTCAAGGTTTCGTTTTCCTCTGACGTGATATCATCTGCACTGTATTTGTGAATCACATTTTCGAAGGTCAGCTTGTGGATTTCCATGAATTGATCGTAATCGCAGTTCTCAAGCATGGCTTCTTTTTCGTCAAGGAAAGTCATGACTTCCACGAATGCGGGAGAACCTTCATACTTAGGAGCGTTTTCGGGAGTGGCGCTCTCGGTTTCGGTAGCGGCGTTCTCGGTAGCGGCGCTTTCCGTGTCATTATTATTGTGGCAAGACACGAAAAAAACGAGGCAAATAGCCATTAAAAGATAGGATAACTTTTTCATAATGAATAAAATAAATTGATAATAATAAAGATTTTTTCCTGTTGGTAAAGATAAAAAAAACTGGAAATATGGTGATTGCTCAACGTGCTTTTTTTGTGCCTTTGACTCGTTTTTACTACTATTTGCAAAAAACCGTCCGGCACATTTCGCACCGGACGGTTTTGTTTGAAAAAAACAGCAGTCTGTAAGCCGGGTTCTGTCGAGTTCCGTCATCTATCTAGGCCGTCTGTCGCCAGCCGGCTCAATCGACCTACCCTCCGAGTCGGGCGAGCCACCCTCAAGCCTCGGTTTATTTGGTTTTTCAACCCGTGGGGTTTTCCATCACCGGCATCACTGCACGGCGTCGTGAGCTCTTACCTCGCGTTTTCACCCTTACCTGCACGCAGGCGGTATCTTTTCTGTGGCACTTTCCGTGGTCTCATCGAGACCCCTTCCTGTTAGGAAGCACGGCGCTCTGTGTTGCCCGGACTTTCCTCTCCTCCTTGCGGAGCAGCGACGGAACAACTGCTGTTTTATATGTTTATCTGTCTGTAAAGACGTATTGTATAATGTTTGCACCCATTTTAAGTGCTTTTAAACGAGTGGCTTGCGAATCATGGTGAACTTCCGCATCCTCCCAGCCGTCACCCAGGTCGCACTCGTAAGTGAAGAGGCACACAAGCCGACCTTCCCATATCAGTCCGAAGGCCTGCGCCGGCTTCCCGTCATGTTCGTGGATTTTCGGCAGTCCGCCTGGAAACGGGTACTTCTGGTGGAAAATGGGGTGGTTGTAGGGGAGTTCCACAAAATCCAGTTCCGGGAAGACCAGTTTCATCTGCGAGCGTACGAACGTGTTGAGCCCGTAGTTGTCGTCGATGTGAAGGAAACCGCCCGAAATCAGGTACATACGCAGGTTTTGCGCCTCCTCCTGCGAGAAAACCACGTTGCCGTGCCCCGTCATGTGGACGAAGGGGTACTGGAAGATCTCGTTGCTGCCGACCTCCACGGTCGCGGGCTTCGGATCCAGCGACATTGACAGGTTTTCGTTGCAGAACGCGATCAGGTTGGGTAGGGAAGTGGGGTTCCCGTACCAGTCGCCGCCGCCACGGTACTTCAACAATGCAATCTGCTGTGCATTAAGTAGATGCATCATCGTCGCCAATAGTATCAGTAGTATCGTCTTTTTCATTTTCCCAAGATTCATGTACGATTAGTAACCGCCGCCCCATTTGCGCATAAACCATTCAATACCAAGCAGTAAGATGATGAGTGCAAGGTAAATCCAACTGTTGAGGATCAACGTGTATTTCTTGTTGTAGGTGACAATTGGTTTGATGTTGTCGTTTTCTTTGATGACCTTTTCCAAATTCTCCATGTCACGGACATCGAAGCATTGTCCGTTGGTGTTTTCGGCGATGGCCCGCATCACGTCACGGTTGGCGACGAGGTTCATGCTTTCCAAAAGAATCTCCTGAACGGAGAAACTTCCTGATTTCTTGTACGTTTTGGTGCCCGCCACCGTGCTGGCCTCCCACGAGTAGTCGCCGACGGGCAGCTTGCCGAGGTTCAGGTAGTAGCTGCTGTTCTGCTTCGAGAACTGCGACACGTACTCCTTGCCGTTGCCGTCGGTAAGCACGAAACGGACATCCGGGTCGGTGATGAGTTCGTAACTTTCGTTGTAAACCTCCGCCGTGAACTCCACCGGCGTGTTCTCGTTGTAAACCTCCTGCGAATGGACGCGGAAGTAGCTCTTGTCGCCCTTCACCGACATATAGAGGGCGATTTTGTTGATGATTTCGTCGAAAGCGTCGAAATTCTGGGCCTTCAAGTAGTTCTGCAGCCGCCAGCGCCAAATGTCGGTACCGGTGATGACCCCCGTACGGCCTTTCGCGTTCTGGGAGAACAGAATCAGCGGGTAGGTGCTCACTACATTGCTGATTTTCTGGTACATAAAGACGTTGGCCCCGACGGAAGTCTGGTAGTTGGCGAAGTAAGTGAGTAGGGGAGTGTAGTTGCGCAGCATCTGGCGCGCTTCCTCCGAGAAGGTGAAGGTCAGGAAGTTGTCGTTGAAACTCGGGTAGGCCTCATTGTACATCACCTTTCCACCTTGCTGTGTGATGGAAATGCCGGCGCCGATATTGTTGAACGCTTTCAGATCACTCTGTTTTCCAATGATATAGAGTGCCGAGATGCCTTCCTGCTGGATTTTGCTGAGCAAATTTCCGGCAGCAGGTTTCACAGCGGGCAGTTGGTGCAGAATGAACAGGGAATAATCGTTGGGATTCTTGTTAAATGTCTCAGCAGAAAACACTTCCACCTCGTATTTGTCGGAGGTCTCCAGTGCCGACTTGATGGCGCCCACATCGGGGTGCGGGGCGTAATAGACGATGGCGATCTTCTCGCGGGTATCCACCACTTGGATATAGAAGTTGTCGGCGTTGTTGCGGTAGGTCACTTCGCCGTCCAATTCCGTGAGTTCCACGCGGTATTTCTGGGTTCCTTTGGCCTTGGCATTGAGGGTGAGTTTCACCGTCTCAAAGTGCTGGTTTCCACGAATATCGATGGTTTTGTTAAAGACTTCGTTTTCGCCTTCCAGCACCTTCAGCACGGCCTTGTTGCCGGCGAGGTGGGTGGCGGCAACCTTGATCTCGACGGGGAAGTAGTTGCCGAGGAAGGTCTGGCTGTTGTGGATGATGCCGGCGATGCGGAGGTCGGTCTGCACGGTGGTGTCGCCGGCAAGCACGGTATAGACGGGGAATTTCAGCCGTTCCGCCTGATACTGGGGGTTGCTGCCCGTGTTGTAGATACCGTCTGAAACGAGGACCATCGCGCCCACGTTCTGGTTGGCGTACACATTTTCAACGTCGGTGAATAGGGAAGAGAGGTTGGTCATTTTGCCATCAAATGGCACAGTCAGCTGCTCCTTTCTGTTGGTGGCGGTTGCTGATTCGCCTAAAAGATAGGTTTTTACGTCGTATTTATCGCTGAACGACTGTACCAATTTGTTGATTTTCTCCTGGAAATCGGCACGGTAGAAAGCGGAGTCCGGTGTAGCCACCATGGATTCGGAGTTGTCGATGGCGACGATCAGCACGGGCTGTTCGGTTTCCTTGACGTTGAGTTTAAGCATCGGTGCCAGGAGCAGGAACGCGATGAGGGCGATGGAGACGCCGCGCAGCACGGACATCACGATTTTGGCCTTGCGGTCGAAGTCGGTTTGGTTGTTGCGGAAGTACAGCGCCACCGAAAAAACGGCGCCAAGCAGCACGCAAAGCAGCGCAAACCAAAGGGAATATTCAGTTATAAGGGTCATAATCAGCGGATTGCATCAATATGATTGTGGGATGCAAAGGTACAAAAAGTTTGTTCATTTTCTTTGCTTCCGCCCAAAGAAAAATTCCCCTTCTATGTAGAAGGGGTGGCCGTAGGCCGGGGTAGTAGATTTTCAATTTGACTTTTCATATTTCGATACAACTACCCCCGCACTTCGTGCACCCCTTCTTTTTTAAGAAGGGGAATATTCTCGTGCGCCAACCCGCGGCACGGGCGGCAGGTACGGAAAAAGGGGAGGGTTTTGCCGCGGAAATGTATGAAATCCCAACCAGAGCAAAAAAAAACCTATGACAGCGATTGTTTTGCCAAACTTATTTATAGTGAGTTTGACGTTTCTCTGTAAAATGTTGATACAAATACAAATAAATGTTTGATTCCGCCAAAGTTCGTATTCTGTGAGATTGGCGGAGAAACATATTATTGGAGTTTGTATTTTTGCAGAGTCAAAAGAACTTTAATTGTGTATTTTTTAATCATGTTATGTTATGGAACTTACTATCAAGCAGAAACCGTTCGGCTATTTCAAATTAACTCCATATCTGGTTTTTGTTGACGGAGAATTAGTAGGGAAAGTACATCGTTTTCGACCATTGTCAATCCATGTAGAAAAGGAAGAATTTTACCTAACAATCAAAGATCATTTTTTTTACAGTACGCAACGTTGTAAGATCAGGGACTCTGACATTATCGTGTTCGAAACCATTGACAATTTCCCTTTTTGTTTGTATCTACTTTACTGTTTGTCAATCATCGTTTTAACTTTTCTACATGTGAATCTATACATTCCAGATAATGTTATTATTGCCTCTTTGTTTCTTTTTCCTGCTTTCATTGGTGTTTTTGGCTTTATCAACAGAAAGAACTATTTTGTAATTGAAAATATGAAAGGAACATATACTTACGCAAACGGCAAAATGATTTCAATTATGCCAGATGGGAAACCTCGACTAATTGATTTTAAAGATATTTCTTTTTGCTCTTGCGATAAAGAGGGAACTTTTTTAATGATGAAAAACGGTGAAAGGATACAGCAAAACAGCACTCTTTCAGAGATAGAGAATTTGATTCCGTCAGAATATTGGATTCGTGTCAACCGTCAAACCATCGTTATGCGGGATTGTATTGTGCGTTACAACCCTTCTGCATTATGCGTGAATATGAATGGAAAACACAAAGTCATCCATTATTTTGCCACAAAACCTGAAGAAATTTTGGGGCAATTAAAAACGTGGAATCCAAAACTATATTCGTCTGAAAATTTCAACGGTATGGAAGAAGATGATGATGTGGTTCTTACTGAAGAATTGAAACGACTACAGGAGTATTTTGATAAGAATCCGAAGGCTACTGCACAGCAAGTAGCGAATGACCTTCATTTTTCTATTCGCACTGCCCAACGTCGTATTGCTGAATTAAAAAAGACGAAGCAAAGTTAGTTCAGAATAAAGTAACTTTGAAGAAAACAATTTATCAAAGTTACTTTATTCATTCCAATTAAGAATGTCCTATAACTGCGGTTATGTTAAATAGAAGTTTCTTCCCCGCTTATTGTACCCGTTCCCACTTGCGGAACCAACTGCGTATCTTCAAGCCGATTACACCGAAAATTGCCTCGGAGAAAATTCCTTTGCTCATCTTCGACGTGCCCAGCGTGCGGTCCTTGAAAATGATGGATACTTCCTGGATTTTGAAACCAAGTTTCCAAACCGTGAATTTCATCTCAATCTGGAACCCGTAGCCAATATGATGGATTTTGTCAAAATCTATCGCACGCAGCGTGTCCGCCTTGTAGCATTTGAATCCGGCCGTCGTGTCGTGTACTGGAATGCCCAGAATGATGCGTACATACGCCGAACCGTAGTACGACATCAGCAAGCGCGACATCGGCCAGTTCAGCACGTTCACGCCGTTGCAGTAACGCGAGCCAACCGCCAAATCTGCGCCGTCCTCGCTGCAGGCTCTGTACAGACGTGCCAGATCGTGCGGATCGTGCGAAAAATCGGCATCCATTTCAAATACATAGTCGTAATCGTGCGCCAAAGCCCACTTGAAACCATGGATATACGCTGTACCCAAGCCCAACTTGCCTTTGCGTTCCTCGATGAACAAACGCTCCGGGAATTCCTGCATCAGCCGTTTCACAATGTCAGCCGTACCGTCCGGCGAATTGTCCTCAACAATTAGTATATGGTAGTCACCGAGCCCAAAAACCGTACGGATAATGTTTTCGATATTCTCTTTCTCGTTGTAAGTTGGAATAATTACAAGTTGTTTATCCATAGTAAATTACACTATTTTATTAAATCAAGGATTAAATAAACTGGAAGATGGTCGCTGTACCCTCCGAGATAGTTTCCGCCCGCAAACGTACGCAACGGAATCCCTTCAAAAGAACCACTTTTTGTAAGAAGGAAATTAGCACGGAAAATGCGTGCAGAACTGTATTTGAAGCCCTTCGTAGCATTCAACAAACCATACGATATGATGATCTGGTCAATCACATTGGGCTCATCACGATAGACATACGACCAGATGCCATCCATGTAGAGTTTGTACATCGGGTTGAACAACTGGTTGACACCAACCTCTTTAGCCTTTCCTTTGGCTTGCAGGTAATTGACGATGCTCTTTGCATCTGGATTATCATTCAAGTCGCCCATAATCAACACTTTGGCTGCGGAATTGGCTTTCATCAGCGAGTCAGAGATGTGTTTCGACAGTTCGGCAGCGGCAATACGCTTCGGCATACTTCGTTTTTCACCGCCAAGCTTTGAGGGCCAGTGGTTTACGATGATATTTACGGTGTCAATCTCGTCGATGATACCCGTGACAAGAATCTGGTCGCGGGTAAGGAAATTCGTGTCCTCCGTGATCAGGCGATACGGGTACGAGTGGATGACGCGGAAACGGTCCTTTTGGTATAGCAATGCCACGTCAACTCCTCTCCTATCGGGCGAATCGTAATGGACAATGCCCATGTTGAACGGCTTGAGGTTGTCGGTCGCAACCAAATCTTCCAGTACACGGCGGTTTTCAACCTCGGAAACACCTATCGCCACCGGTCCTCCGTAATCTTTGGCTATCAGAGAAATTACCTTCGACATATTCTCCAACTTGTGTTGGTAGCGTTCCTCTGTCCACTGGTAGTCACCTTCGGGAAGGAACTGCTCGTCGTTGATGAGCGGGTCGTTTTCCGTGTCGAAAAGGTTTTCCAAGTTGTAGAATGCGATGACGGCATTCTGTCCCTTTTGAGCAAATAAAGGCGCCATCATCAGTAATGAAAGCGCCAACAGTGTGATTTTCTTTAACATCCGTATTCTTTTTAATTGTTCAAGGCTTCGGCGCCGCTGACAATTTCGATTAATTCGTTGGTGATGGACGATTGTCGTGCGTTGTTGTACTTGAGTCGCAGATCCTTGAGGATTTCGGTAGCGTTGTCCGTGGCCTTGTGCATGGCGGTCATGCGTGCGCCGTGCTCCGAGGCAACAGAATCGAGCAACGTCTTGTACAGCTGGAGTTTCAGAATCTTGGGAATCAATTCAGTAAGAATTTCTTCCTTGGAAGGTTCGAAGATGTAGTCGGCTTTTTTCGCAGACTCCTCTCCCCCACCGCCAAGGTTGGCAATTGGGAGGAAGTCCTCCGCGCACAGCTCCTGCGTGGCCGGATTGATGAACTTGTTATAGACAATCTTCACGCAATCAACCTGATGGCTGATGAAGTCCTTCATCAGCTGCTCTCCGAGTTCCGCAATCTCGTCGAAGGCGGAAGTTTCGGTCAGCGTCTCGTTGCGCCAGGCCACATCGTGCCTGCGGGCCAGCAGTTCGGCCGCTTTTTTGCCGATGCAGTAGAGCTTCACATTGCCTTTTGCTGCCTGTTCGGCGAACTCGCCTTGCAGCATAGCCTCCACCTTTTTGGACACATTGGCGTTGAAACCGCCGCAAAGACCTCTGTTGGAAGATATAACAACAAGTGCAACTTTTTCAATGGGACGCTCTTGGAACAATGGCATACCGTCGAGACTGTCGGCGGCACTTGACAGGTTGCCCAGAATCTCATTCAGCTTGTTGGAGTACGGACGAAGGTTGATGATGGCGTTCTGCGCCCGTCTGAGCTTGGCGGCCGACACCATCTTCATCGCACTCGTGATTTTCTGCGTGGATTCGACGGAGGCAATCCTTATACGTATTTCTTTTAAGCTTGCCATAAGCTACTATTCTTCATACTTTTTGACGACCTTATTGCAGACGGCTTCGAGTTCGCCCATCATTTCATCGTTGATTTTTCCGCTCTTCAGCTCATTGAGAAGGGCCTCGTGACCTTCGCGGAGCGTCTGGAGGTACTCTTTCTCGAAACTGCTGATACGGCTGACGGGGACTTTCTGGAGCAGGGCACGCACGCCGCAGAAGATGATGGCGATCTGCTCTTCCACCTTGAGGGGCGAATACTGGGGCTGCTTCAGGATTTCCACGTTGCGTTCACCCTTGTCGAGGGCGTTTCTCGTGGCGGCGTCCACATCGGAACCGAACTTTGCAAAGGACTCAAGCTCACGGTATTGTGCCTGGTCGAGTTTCAGCGTACCGGCCACCTTCTTCATGGACTTGATCTGGGCGTTACCACCGACACGCGACACTGAGATACCAACGTTGATGGCGGGACGGACACCGGAGTTGAACAAGGAGGTTTCCAGGTAAATCTGACCGTCGGTGATGGAGATCACGTTGGTCGGGATGTAGGCGGAAACGTCGCCGGCCTGCGTCTCGATGATCGGGAGGGCTGTCAAAGAGCCGCCACCCTTGACCATCGGTTTGAGGACGGGCGGAAGGTCGTTCATCTGGGCGGCAATCTCGTCGGACTCGATGATCTTGGCGGCACGTTCCAGAAGTCTGGAATGGAGGTAGAAAACATCGCCGGGGTAAGCCTCACGTCCCGGGGGACGACGGAGCAGCAGGGAGACTTCGCGGTAAGCGACAGCCTGTTTCGACAGGTCGTCGTAGATGATGAGGGCGGGACGTCCCGTGTCGCGGAAGTACTCGCCGATGGCGGCGCCGGCGAACGGAGCGTAGAACTGCATGGCCGCCGTGTCGGAAGCCGTGGCGTTCACGATGATGGTGTACGGCATGGCGCCGTTCTCCGTAAGGGTCTTGACGATGCTGGCCACAGATGAACCTTTCTGACCAACAGCTACATAGATGCAATATACGGGATTTCCTTCCTCGTAGAATTTCTTCTGGTTGATGATGGTGTCGATGGCGATGGCGGTCTTACCGGTCTGGCGGTCGCCGATGATGAGCTCACGCTGGCCGCGGCCGATGGGGATCATGGCGTCCACGGCCTTGATACCGGTCTGCAGCGGTTCCTTGACGGGCTGGCGGAAGATGATGCCGGGAGCCTTGCGCTCGATGGGCATTTCGTAAAGTTCGCCTTCGATTTTGCCCTTTCCGTCGATCGGCACGCCGAGGGTGTTGATGACGCGGCCGCAGAGGCCCTCACCGACATTGATGGAGGCGATACGGCCTGTGCGCTTGCACAAGTCGCCTTCGTTCAGCGTCTTGGAGTCGCCAAGGAGCACGACACCGACATTGTCCTCCTCGAGGTTGAGGACGATGCCCATGATGTTGCCTTCTTCCTGTTCAAATTCGACCAATTCGCCCGACTGCGCATTCTGCAGTCCATAGACGCGGGCGATTCCGTCACCCACGACCAGGACGGTGCCGACTTCGCCCAGTTCGGAGCTGGCGTCGAAGTTCTGGAGCTGCTGGCGCAGGATTGCGGTTACTTCTGATGGTTTGATTTCTGCCATTGTATGATATATTTTGTTATTTTCAATTCATTAAAAACCAACCTGATAGAGGTTGTGCGAGAACTCTGCTTTCAAGCGGTTGATGCGGCCGAGGATGCTGGCGTCGAATAGGAAGTCGTCCACGCGCACTACGAAGCCACCGATGAGTTTGGGGTTCACGACCTGTTTCAGAATGATGGTGCTGTGAGTCTGTTCTTCTAGGATTTCCTTGATTTTGCAGGCCAGTTCGGGGTTGAGTTCCATGGCGGTGGTGACCACGGCGGAGCGGATGTGGTGCTTCTCGTAGTAGCACTTGACGAACTGCTCGAAAATGCCGGTCAGCGAGGGCTCGCGGCGTTTTACAATAATAAGGTTCAGGAAACCGAGCGTAACGGCGTTGATCTTGTCTTGGAAAAGTTCCTTGAAGATGGCCTCTTTCTTGGAGGCGACGATGACGGGGCTTTCAATCGCCACGCGCAGTTCGATGTTCTCTTTGAACACCTTGCTCAGGAAAAGGATGTCTTGATAGACGGCTTCCTCGACGTTCTGCTCGATGGCGAACTGGTGCAGGGCTTTTGCGTAGCGCCCGGACAGTTTGGCATTTTTCATCTGCGTACGTTTTAGAGGATTAGTTGATGCTTACGTCCTTCACCCATTCGGAGATGAGCTCTTCCTGTTTGCTCTTGTCGGAGAGTTCCTTTGCAAGAACCTTCTCTGCAATCTCAATGGACATTTTGGCGATTTCGTTCTTGATGTCCGTGACGGCCTTCATCTTTTCAAAATGGATGCTCTTCTTTGCGTCTTCGATGAGGAGCTGGGCTTCCTCGCTGGCTCTTTCCTTGGCTTCCTCGTACATCTTTTCGCTCATCTTGCGGGCTTCGGAGAGGATGGCGTCGCGTTCCTCTTTGGCCTGCACGAGAAGCGCTTCGTGCTCCGACTTGAGGTTCTTCATCTCTTCGCGGGCTTTTGCCGCCGAATTGAGCTGTTCCTCAATGAATTTCTCGCGCTTGTTGATGGCGCCGAGAATCACCGGCCAAGCAAATTTTGCCAGGATGAAAAAGAGGATGCCGAAACCGACCAGCATCCAGAAAAGCAATCCAAAGGAAGGAGTAATTAATTCCATAGTCCAGTTTGATTAGGTTACAAAAATGCGGGTGCAAATATACACCATTTTTCGTTTCCCGATGAGGGAAAATGAAAAAATCTTTAACCCCACTATAATAAAAGTATTGTATCTTTGCGGCTCGATTTTTGCCTATGCTATACCTCGTCCTTTCCATTGTATTTTCAGCCGGTGTCTTCGTCACGATGCGCTTCTTCAAACGCTTTGGCTTGGACAACCACCAGGCGCTGATGTGGAACTATGTTTTTGCCACCTGCACCGGATTTCTGATGTGCGACCGATTCGACACGGTTCCCGAATTGGTAGGCGAAGCGTGGTTCGGTCTGTCGCTGCTGACCGGCTTCTGGTTTATTTTCACATACTTGTTGATGACGGCCTCCACCCAGTCGTCGGGCGTCACAATCACCTCGCTTTCCAGCAAACTGTCGGTGGTGCTGCCCACGTTGGCGGGCGTGCTCCTCTTCCGTGAAACGCTGACTTGGCAGGTGTCCATCGGCATCGTGCTGGCATTGGTCGCGCTAGTGCTGGTCGTGGGCGGCGGAAAACCCGCTTCCGACACCCAAAGAACCAGTTGGCTGCTCCCCTTCCTGATTTTCTTCGGCACCGGCACGGGCGACATCCTGATGAAACTGAACGAACAGCGCAACACTGCCGATGAAATGAGTTTTATGATTGCCTTCATCTACCTGATTGCCATGGTGTTTGGAATCCTTTTGGTTTCATTCGACCTTCTTCGCGGCAAATCAAAATGGCAGAACAAGAGTATCGTCGGCGGCATCGCATTAGGGGTTATCAACTTCTTCTCCACCTATTGCATTTTCCATGCCATGCGCTGTTTCGACAATGTGATTCTGTTTCCCGTTTACAACGTCGGCGTGGTCAGCCTCACCGCCTTGATCGGCTGGCTGCTTTTCAAAGAGAAACTGACGTGGAAAAACTATCTCGGCCTTGCCGTCGCCATCCTTGCCGTGGTGCTTATTTCTGTAAAATCTTGACAATAAGTAAAATAATTTAACAACTCACAAAAGTATAAAAATCAAAATGAAAAAAATTCTTGTACTTGTCTTATTTGCTTGCAGCCTATTCTCGTATGCGCAAACCGTCACTTACCAAGATCTTCTCGACCAGCGCTCGGCAAAAGAGCTTACGGGAAAGAAAATCGGTGATGACATTACAGCTTACGTAGCCTCCGATGGTGTCACATACAAAGTAGGGTCCACCATCACTTACGGATACCCGACCAGCGGGAAATACTATCTTTATTTCAAAGATGTCACCGGCAGCTGGGTAAATACCATGACCGAGGACGGGAAGACATCCTCTGAACGTGCCGCCAATCAGGAAGTTGCCGAGCGTGTGGAGAATCGCGCCGGCGGCGTGGCCACCATCAAGAGAATACAGTGCGTGCCCGTCGATCCTTTCAATAAGCTGACCTGCGGCTGCAAAATCTACCTCGTGCTGAACCGTGGCGGCCTGGCCTGCACCAACTTCGAAGAAGCCATTGCTGTGGGTGAGATTCAAACCAAAATGAAATCCTCCGATGCCGCTCTGCAGGAGCTGAAAAAATGGAAGGAGAAATTAGACCTCCAAATCATCACCCAAGAGGAGTACGATGCCAAAAAGAAAGAATTAATGAAATATATTGAGTAAAAACAAATAAAATCGTCAACATGAGATTTCTATCCCGCATCCTTTTCATCCTGTTTGCACTCTTTTTCACCACGGCCCACGCCGCCAATCCCGTCACCCTCAAGAGTCCCGACGGGCAGCTGGAAGTGTCGTTTGAAGTCGTGGACGGCGTGCCGTACTATGCACTCAACCGCAACGGAAAACCCGTGGTGCTGCCCTCCAAGATGGGCTTCACCCTCGAATGGCGCGACGACCTCGCCCACGCCTTCGTTCTGAAAGACACGAAATACAGCACCTTCGACGAAACATGGGAACCCGTGTGGGGCGAGGAGGCACACATCCGCAACCACTACAACGAACTGCTCGTGACCCTCGAACAGCCCATCGGCAGCGTGGAGAGCATGGACGGCTCCACCCAAACGAAAGCCACCGTGATGCAAATCCGCTTCCGACTCTACAACGACGGGCTCGGCTTCCGCTACGAATTCCCGATGGAAATTGAAAACGGAAAATTCAATGCGCTCGTCTATTTTTGGATTAAAGAGGAGTTGACAGAGTTTGCGATGACAGGCGACCATACCGCATGGTGGATTCCGGGCGATTACGACACACAGGAATATCCCTACCACGAGTCGAAATTGTCGGAAATTCGCGGTCTGTACGAGGATGCCCACAAGGGCTGCGGCTGGCCGTGGAAGAACTTCTCGCCCACCGGCGTACAAACCGCCTTGCAGATGAAAACCGCTGACGGTCTGTATATCAACATACACGAGGCCGCCGTATTAGACTACCCCACCACCAATCTCGATTTAGATGACCAGAAGTTTGTGTTCAGCACCCACCTTTCGCCCGACGCCACCGGCTACAAGGGACGGCTACAAACGCCCTGCCATACCCCGTGGCGCACGGTGATGGTGTGCGAGAAAGCCACCGACGTGCTGGCCTCCCGCCTCATCC